>JAGRNC010000261.1 GCA_020440935.1 Leptospiraceae bacterium
CTTTCGGAAGGCTACGCCCGGCGACTGGAAGGCGTTCCCGAGGCCATGGGAAAGGCCATGCGAATGTTGCGTCGGGCTTCCGTCGCTTCGGATAAAATAAGCTCCATCGTATTCTCTCGTGATAGGCCCCTCCAGCTTCATGCGCTCATTTCCAGTTATCTCGCTAAGTTTGATTTTCCGCCGGCCATGGAAGTTCTCTACTCGGTGTCGGATTCAGAATATCTCGATGCCTACGAGGCTCTAAAAAAGGAGTTCGTCAATTCGAATGTCCGATTTCTTAAAGAAACCAACTT
Source organism: Leptospiraceae bacterium (assembly GCA_020440935.1). GTDB lineage: Bacteria > Spirochaetota > Leptospiria > Leptospirales > Leptonemataceae > UBA3465. Next base: position 294 of record JAGRNC010000261.1, read on the forward strand.
CCGAGAGGACTTGCTCAATACGCTCCGCAGCCTGGGTGACTCCAGAGTGTTTTTCCTCGTGGACGACATTGTATTCATACGGCCGGTAACGACGTCTATCCTTACTCAATTTCCATTGGTTTCGGGTATTCTGTCCCTCCGGCTGGGACCGGCCATCAACTACAGCTATACCCGCAATGCCAATCAGAGAGTGCCTGAATTTACTCGGTCGGAGCCTGGGCTTCTAACCTGGGACTGGGAGGGTCAGGACATAGATTGGGGATATCCGTTCAGTGTAGACGGCCATGTTTTCTGGGCGCCTGAGATTCTGACTCTGGCAGAGTACGTGGAATTTCAGAGGCCAAACTCCTTTGAAAGCGCCATGCAGTTCTTTTCGCCGTACTTTGCTTCGAGGAGGGGCTACATTTTCGAAGCGCCAAGACTGGTTAACATTCCATGTAATCGCGTGCAAGACGAAATCCATAATATCCATGGAGAGCTCCATCAAGCCGAACTGCTCAGCTATTGGAAGGACGGGTTGCGCATCGACTACGAGAAACTGGCCGATGTGAATACAAATTCTTGCCATCAGGAATTGCCGTTTAGCTTTCGAACCGCTACTGCGAGGTCTCGAGGAGTATGAATTTAATGCGGCGCGTGGTTCGCCGGTTGCTGGGTCTGCCGCCGACTATTTCCGGGACGGTTATTTATGGCGATCAGCGTCTTTTGAATCTGGGCGAGAACGTGGCCTTCGGTGGCGCCGTCGCGCTTCATCTCAACGCCCCTGTTTCTATAGGCACAGGAACGATTATCGGTTACGGTACCATAATCCATACAGCAACGCACGATTACAGAAGACATCCCATGTGGAGGATTCGCCGCGATAAGCCCGTGGACATTGGCGCTTACGTGTGGATTGGAATGGGCGCAATTGTATTACCGGGCATCAGAATTGGAGATCATGCCGTCATCGGGGCGGGCTCCGTTGTTACCAAGAACGTGCCCGAAGGGGCGATCGTGGCCGGGAACCCAGCAAAATTGCTCCAATACCGGAATCCGTCGGATCACTCAGAAGGAACGGATTTGGACTGGCGAGCGGTCCCGGTGGAGATTGTGGGAGAGGGGTTTCTTGAAACAAGCCTTGGTGAAAGGGATTAATGTTTTTTCGCCCTAGAATTACCCGATCCCATAAGCGCATCCTCGAAATCGGTCCAGGGGCTCTTCCGTTTCCGCTTTCTGATGTATGGCTGGACTATGAATTCGACCCAGAGGAGCGAAAGCTACAATCGGGTGGCGTTGAGCCGGCCCGAGGTCGAATCTGCGTTTTTTACTCCGGACGACGTTTCCCTTTTCGCGATGGCGCTTTCGATTATGTCATCGCCTCGCACGTTCTGGAGCACGTTCCATGGGACCGGTTGCCCGAATTTCTGGCGGAAATGCAGCGAGTGGCGCCAGCGGGATACGTGGAATTGCCCCGTTGGCCCTATGAACTATTTTTTGATGTTAATGAACATGTTAGCACCGGCGATGTGAAGGACCAGACGCTATATCTGTACCGGAAAACCCGTCGAACTTCTGGAGCGGACCTGCGTCGAGTTGTTCTGGGAGAATACGGGCCGCTGCGCGATTTCGTATCGCAGAACAGAGAGTTATTCTTTTGCCATTTGGAGTGGCATGACCAATTAAAGGCGCATTTCTGCGATAATGATTATCCCGCTGCATTTGACGAAGCGAAGCTCGTGACGATACTGCGGGACGAAATGGCGCGCATGCCTCAGGAGCGCCGACGGGTCATTGATTCAGATTCGCTGTTTGCTCGATTATCGAGGAAATTCAGCCGGATGTTGCGCCGAAGGCCGGGTCTCAATTTACAGGATTTAATTCCGATTCTGGAATGCCCGCGAAATCGCGATTCTGTGAATTCAGATTTATGCGACAGTTCAGGAAGACCGGTGTTTCGAGAGTCAAACGGGGATCTTTTCTTACTGCCCGATGCCGGAGTTCATTAGATGCGAATCGAATTGATTGGACATAACGATGGCCCCAGTGGAGCAGGCAAAGCGATGGCGAGGTTGCATAGCGGGCTAGTCGGGCAGGGCATATCTTCCACCATGCACGTGGCGCAGAGTCATTCCTTACTGGAGCAGACTCGAATGCCGGAGGGTTCCCATCGGGCCATCCGCAGTCTACGGGCGGTCCTCGGTCGAATTCCGTTGAAAGCAATCTATCCCCACCGCTCCGCAAGTTCTCATTTCAGCACGAATTTTGGGGCCGGAGGCGCCTTGCGCGGCATCTTAAAGACCGCTCCTGAACTACTGCATTTCCACTGGATCAATGGTGGGTTCTGTCATGTTGCAGAGTTCAAGACACCGAGGGTTCCGATGGTGTGGACAATTCACGATTCCTGGCCATTCACTGGAGGTTGCCACGTTATCGGAGACTGCGAACGGTTTACTCAGAGTTGTGGTAGTTGCCCGCAACTTCGATCTTCTTCGAAATGGGATCTAAGTCGGGTCCAGCACAGAACGAAGCGAAAAGCCTATGCGAAAACCTCATTGAACCTGATCACGCCCAGCGTCTGGATGAAGGAGCAGGTGCAGAGGAGCGCACTACTTTCCGGCTTTCCTGTCCAGGTTATTCCCAATGCCATCGATACAACAGTGTTCCGGCCCTTTGATCGTCTCGAAGCTCGCAGCCGGCTTGGTCTTCCTCAAAACGCCAGAATAATACTATATGGTGCGATTAATGCGCGATCGGACACCAATAAAGGATTCGACCTGTTCCAGAAGGCCATAAAAATACTATCGTCGAACGCGCAAGCCGCCGCTCAACCAAATCGATCCGGGCAGGGGCGGGGTAGGACAGAGGGAGCGCAGAAGAACACAGTGTTGGCTCTCTTTGGGACTCAGCGATGGGTTGGCCCCCGAAGTGATCCAGCCCTACCTGGTTTACCGGTTTACAGCCCGGGTACCCTGTACGATGATTTATCTCTAGCTATGCTTTACTCCGCAGCCGATGTAATGTGTGTTCCGTCGCGCCAGGAATCCTTCGGCCAGACAGCCGCCGAGGCTCTCGCATGTTCGACGCCGGTAGCCGCATTTCGAACTAGTGGCTTGAAAGACATAGTTGAACATAAAGAATCGGGTTACCTGGCTGAGCCTTACGATCCGGAGGATTTGGCCCGAGCGATGGAATTCTGCCTCCAGAATCCAGCCCTCGGTAATCGGGGTCGTCAGCGGGTAGTGGATCAATTTGATTCAGCAGTGGTTTCGCGAAGCCATATAGAGATGTATAAATCAATCCTTCCCCTTCAGGCGGATTCATAGTGCCGACAGCGAGAAGGCGAAATACTCGGACTGAGGCGGCCAAATTGAATAGGAGCGAGACGCTGGGAAAACGGACTAATTCTAGATCAGACTCTCTGAAGCTTCCGATTTCGATCATCACTGTAGTTCGAAACGATCCTGATGGCCTGGGACGGACTCTGGATTCGTATCTGGCTCAAGATCGGACAGGCTCGGAAATCCTCGTATTCGACGGCAATTCCAACGATGGAACGATGGACGTGGCGCGTAGCTACGGTGAAGCCATAGATTTGCTGCACTCGGCACAGGACGGAGGAATTTTCGACGCAATGAATCGGGCGGTAGAACGTGCAACGGGGGATTGGATCCTTTTTATGAATGCAGGGGACTGTTTTGCCGCAAAGGATGTCCTGGCAAGAGTCTATCCAGAACTCAAGCGGACCGATGCAGAGATTCTATATGGGGATGTTTTTTTATCGTTTGAAGCCGGGACATTTCTTCGCAGAGCGGGGAAACCCACTGATCTCTGGAAGGGGATGATTTGCTCCCATCAATCGGCCATTGTGCGAAAAGATTTGTTGCAGCGATTTCCTTTCGATTTGAATTTTGCTCTCTCTGCAGATTATCGATTCTTTGTTGAATCGTATTGCAATGGAGCGCGTTTCTCTTACCTGGAGTTTCCAATAAGCATTTTCTCGGTTGGCGGAATCTCCTCCCAGAAGTTTTCCAGCGCATTTAGAGAAACTATGAAGATCCGGAAGGAATTTGCTCTTTTGACTCCGCGGCGTCGTCTCTACTTGCTATTTTACCGCGGTTATACTATGCTCGCGGGATTCATAAAGTCTATGCTACCCCTGTCGGTCTTGCGAGCCGTATTTGCCGGAAAATACAAAACCTGAACGGAGAAGCAACGTCGCGCGGATGTTTTCATCCGAGACTCCCAACTGATGAGCAAAACCCTGACCAGGAATG
>JAGRNC010000262.1 GCA_020440935.1 Leptospiraceae bacterium
TCGGATTCGACGAAACATTACTGCATTGGAGACTGTACTTCGTTTTAAGATTCAGTCAGTTCCCGAGGACTCGGCGCGCATTCCGCTGGCCGAAACGTTGCAGCGACTTGCCGGGATTCGTGCTCTCTACAATTGCCTTCTCTTATCCCATGTTCAAGAGCATGAAAATGCCGGTAGCTACCTGAAGGAGTTAAGCGATCTTGTGGTTTCGGCGAATCTGCATCGTGCACGGATCCAGCTGGTGCAGCGACTCAGCCCCATTGCCATGGAGCCCTCGCGCTTATTGACGCTGGGAGTAATCACAAATGAGCTGATGTCCAATGCCATTCAGCATGCCTTTATTAATCAGACCGAAGGTACAATCAACGTTGAGCTACTGGAACAGTCGGGAAAAGTAATCCTGATAGTGAAGGACGATGGTAGGGGAATTCCCGAGAATCCGGGGGGCGGGATTGGTGCAGGCACCGGGCTTTCCATGGTACGAATGCTGGCTCAGAACCTGAATGGTAGCTGCGAATTCAAGGGAGAGCGCAGAAATCGAGTGGAACTGGAATTTCCTCTGCACAGCCCTTCGCTGGCGCCGGGAATCATGGATGTGGTTCGATCCAACCGAACATCAGCGAGAGCGACTGCTCGCTAAACCGGCTCAGTGCAGTACTTTTCGGTAGCTTCGAATAGCAGCAAAAGACTCGGGCAGCTCCACCAAATAATAGTTGATGGACTCGGTGGTATCTTCATCCAGTCGGCTGGCCAGTTCATGCACTGCCAGAGAACGGACAAATTTCTTTTCTATATGAAGCAACTCGCGGTATAGCGCCATGGCCGTGGGCGGCAAATCCGCCTCATCCCATTGGTCGGGAAAGATAGCCGTGGGATGAAATTCCGATTTAGATAGCACTTCCCAGTGCCATTCGGAGCTGTCTTTGATGCCGCACAGAAGGGTCTCTTCGCGCAGTGATTGAAAGGATCGCGTTCGGCTGAAGAAGGCCCCCAAATCCACTCCCGGATGGGCTTCTACAGCCATCGATTCCAGCCGTACGGACCAGCCAAAATATCCCTGGTCTTCGCCAAATTCCAGATCCCAGAACGGAAAGCCGTCGGCCGGGGGGGCCGGGAAGGCGGTCAGATCCAGAACTTGCCTTGGTCGCTCCGTTCGATAGTATTGATTCCCGATCCAGAACACTTGCGTCTCCGGGGCATTCTGGCCGGGCCATGACTCAGGGTGCCGGCAGATAACCCTGGGCAATGAGGTATTGGGCCAGCAGATACGTCAACATGATTAATGCCTGGTCCTTAGAGAACGGCTTAATGAACAGCTGCCGGGCCAGCAAAAAGTCAGATGCAATAAAGAAGAGCGAGCCTGCAAAAGGAAGCGCGGTGAACACAACGCGATGCGCCTGCGAGCCAAGCAGCACGATGCCCAGAGAAGTAAAACTCATCCCCATGATGATGGTGGCGTATAGCGCCACCGGCACCTTCTTGTCCGCATTCTCCCCCACAAGGTGCGGGCTGAAATACAGGTAGAATCCAACTACGAGAGCAGCAAAAAGGATGCTCAGTCCATAGTACCAGGTGGGTAATCCAGCAAGCATTCCGGTGGATTCCAGGAATGCCCAGATGAAAAGCCCATGTCCGATTAAGAAAGAGGCCAGACCGACCAGGAACATAACGGCAATTTTGGGAAACATCAGCACCACATCGCCAATCCAACCAAGAAACAATCCGCCGATGATCCACCAATGGGGCTCTTCCGTATGGAAGTAACTATATAAGATAAGAAAAGGCATCAGAAGTGGCTTCGTCGTATGCCGGATCCGGATGCGCATAGGATCCGAGAGAAATTCGGCGGCCACATGAATGATGGAAAGAATGGCGAAGGCGTACAGATACCAGACGGATTGCATGGGACAGATTAGGCCCTGGATTCAATTCTGGCAAGCGAAACGAATGGGAGAGATGCTCTAGAATGGTAACATTGCACGCATGGGAATGGTGGCCGATGGTAGCCAGGCCAGAATGCCAATGCTAAATGCGATGGCCAGGATGGCCGTCTTTTTATCCACTGCATGGCCCACCTGCGAGCGCATCTTTGTGCGATAATAGTAAAGGCAGGCCATGGCAAATGCCCATTCGATAAGAATGGCCCCATGGGGAAAACGCCCATAGGAGTTCAGACCGATTTTCATGGAATGCGGGCCCAGTACTTCATGCTGAAAGCCAACGATGTAGTCGGACCAAACGTGCAGCACCGTCAGGCCGGAACACCAGAGCGCCAGGTTTCGATCGCGGTAGATGGCCCAGACGACGATTCCCACGATCAGTCCCAGAGCAAGATTCGGAAGAAGGTTATGACTATAGGTCATATGCACTTCCAGATTTGCGAACGTGGCATCGAGTATAGAAGGAGGCTGTGTTGCCTCTACCCCGGCCAGGGCCAGCACAAGCCACAGGAATTCTGCCAGATTGGAACAGAGCAAAAGTAGCCAGAAAGGCGCCTGCCTTGCATGCGGGCGCGCAATGTAGGCCGCGGCATAATGACCCAAAACCATCAGTTCTTCTCCATTCGATGCAGAAAGTAAAAGAATCCTGCATACACCGCAATCAATGTCCAGATCAAAGAAGAAGTCATAGAATGAGCCCTGCCGATGGAATCCCGCCGCCGCTTAAAACACAATCTAAATTTTGGCCGGACTGGAGATGCGATGGAGCATGGACTGCAATTTCAGAATCGACGGATTCTCGGGCTCCAGCCTGGTCGCCTCCTCCAGAATTTGCAGGCAGCGTTCCCGGTTTCCGAGCAAACGGTGGCAGTCGGCCAGGTTCACAAGATTGCGCACATAATAGGGCGCACGCATTCGACAACGTTCTCCATAATCGCAAGCAGTGGTGTAGGAGCGGTCCAGCTTATGGCAATACGAAGCATGAAATAGATGTTCCGTGGAGGATTGCTCCAGATCGCTTAGTTGCTCATAGAGCAATGCGGCGCGACCAAAATCGCCCTGGCGATAAGCTGTTCGGCTTTCTCTTAGCTTGGCCGCAAGATCGGGATGGGAAAGGGTGCCTGCTCCATCGGAACGATAAGCGATGCGCAAGAGACTCAGATCGTCCGTAATTTCGCCGGTGTTTTGAATTCGTTGCAGCAATTCATTTAGATCGCCGCCAGACTCTTCTACTCTGGAAAGAAAAGCGTTCTCATCGTCGTTAAACTGACGAATTCCATCCTCGCTGGTAGATAGAACCAGATCATCGCGGCCGTCGGATCCCGCCAGAATTACATCCCCGGGCTGCAGGGAAAATGTACTCAAATGAAATCCTTCCCCCAATCCTTCTACGCCCAGACGCATGGTTTGCGCATCCACCGGGACGAAAGAAGCTTTTCCTTCGCGATACAATACCAGGGGTGGGTGGTCGGCGCTAAAGAAATAGAGAAATCCGGTGAGCTGATCCATCAAACCGACCACCGCCGAAGCCTGCATAAAACCGTCAAAGGAGGCAAATACGGTACGCAACTCCTGAAATGCATCCCGCAGCCATTGTTCGGGAAACTTTTCGCCCTGGCTTTTGATCATAGCGGATCGAGCTACAATCGACTTAAATACTGTGCCGAGAACGATGGCGCCGCCCGCGCCCTGGATGGATTTTCCCATGGCATCGCCGTTTAGAAAGACCAGGTAATCGCGGTTTCGCAGTCGCAGATCGTGAAAAGTGCATAGATCGCCGCCGATTTCGCCGCTTTGATCGCGAAACCGAAATTTCTTTTTCTGTCGTACCAGTTGCTGCACCTGAATGGTTTCTGATTCACAGTCTTCGCTGGACAGCGGTCGCAGCAAATGCGAGGTGAGGTAATAATCTCCATCTTGCTGGGATTTTAGAGTTCGCACCTCTTCCAGCGAGGTCTCCAGTTGTTTTGTTCGTTTCTTTACCGTAGCCTCCAGGTTCTGATTCATTGTTTCGATGCGATCGTACATTTCGCGCAAACGATGGATTACATTGTTCAGATGGATGGCCTGCTCGCCAAATTCATCGGCCGTCTGGGCCGCGGCCGACACGTCAAATCGTCCATCCCCCAGTTGGCTGAGCACACGGTGGGTATCGGAAAGTCCGGCGCGCACGGCCCTGGCCACGGCAAAGGCAGCAATAACTGTGGGTACGAGAAATAGTGCAACGATGATTCCAATGTGAAGCAATGGATCGGTAATCTTGAGTTTTCCGTAGATGAATTGATAGATCAAGTACACCTGCATGGTAAGAGGCATCAACATGAGGGCAACTACGGTAAATAAGAGTCGGCCAAAATAGCCCGGTCGAAATAATCCCGGCACAGCGAGGGCCCGGAGCCGTCGGTGCGCAATAAAGGGCCGCAATACCGATTCTGTTATATAGAAATAAGCCGCCATGGAAACAGGGGCGATGATCAAAAGCAAGAACGGCGCCGAGGAATGTAGCGAAAGGTTTAGCTCACCTTCGTATGCGATAAACATTGCATGGGCTAGAGGTACTCCTACCAGCCAGCGAAGCGCAA
>JAGRNC010000263.1 GCA_020440935.1 Leptospiraceae bacterium
CCCGTGGGCTCGGCCGATCAGGTGGCCAGCAATCGCCACCAATTCGGAGGGCTCATCAGTGCTTGCTGGATTGACGGTCCGGCGAAGGATAAAAGAAATCCTCGGCTACCGAGGCGTTCAATTTGATGTTTTCTATATGAAGATGATGCAACGGATCGCCCGGCTCTTCCGGCGAGTCAATGACCTGCTGATCGGTGGCAAGAACCAGGCCATCCACGTCCGTGAAATTTGAATAGTGCATTGTGCCTGTGATGAAGCTACCCATGTCGCGCACAGTATAGGTAGCATATTCGATGTAGCCGGTCTTTCTTTCAATCCACAGCAAATATTGATCGATTTTTTCCTGCGGAGCGGCCTGCCCCCAGCTGACAAAGACCAGATCGAACATTCGACCGTCCAGGCTACGCTCTCCGGCATATGCCACTACATCGGCTTCATCGATTCTAAAGGGAAGCTGCAGAAAATAGTTCAGAGTGGGTAGCCAGAACTTCAGAGTATCGTTGTCGGGTTTCCAGGAAAGGCCTTCTGAATCTACTGTATAGGGAACCCAGTTCTGGATCCCCCAGAAATTGCCCTTTTGTTCGCTGCTGCGGAATTCGATTCTAGAATCATCCTTCCCGGGTAATGCATATAGGCTCAAAGATATGGGGCTCTCGGGCCAGGGCATAAAAAGAGTCCGATTGAGGGCTCCTGGCCATTCATCTCGAAATTCCACCAGAATGGGGCCAGCTTTTGCCCAGCGCTCTTTTCCGCCATGGGCCTCCACCGCTCGGTGCAGAATCTGCCGACCCCGATTGAACTGTTCCGAACTTATGGACGTCCGAATAGAATCGGGCCGAATATCTGCCAGCGAGCAGCCGGCCACGGTAATGGTCAGAATGATCAGTAGCAAAGGAACCTGGAAAGGACGCATAGTGTTCGTTCGTCCCAAATAAAGACAGGTTACGGAGGATTTTATGAAACAAAGAATGGTGAAAATCTCGGCGGCTACTGTTGCCTTTTTCCTGTGCACCGCCATCTGGGCGCTCTCGGAAGACCAGAAGATAAATCTTCTATACCAGGAGATTCGAAATACCCGAGCGGTCTTTATTCGAAATGGCGTCGAATACGATGCCGAAACGGCGGTGTCCCACCTCAAACGAAAGCGCGATTATGCGGGCGATCGAATCAAAACAGCCCGCCAATTTATTGAGTATCTTGCGACCAAATCATCGGTTACCGGAATCCCCTATAAAATTCGATTTCCCGACGGTCGCGAAGTAGAATCGGCCACCTTTCTATTGCAGACCCTGGAACGAATCGAAAGCCAGAAATAGAACCCATGGCATGGATGGGCGGCCGGGAATCTACTGGATTGTAATACCGCCATGGGATGGCAATTTCTGTGGCCGCTAATTTTCTCGCTTTTTGTGCACCGATAAATACATATGGGCTCCATGGCCAACGGTGGCGGACAAAAATCTGGAGATAGCAACCAGGGAAAGAAGCAGGTTAAGAAACAACCTGGGAAGCTCCGTCGTGTACGATTGATTCCGGCCGCTCATAGCAGTTTGTTTCCCGACGATCGTCCACTGACTGCCTACTTGAAGCCCACCGATGATCCGCATATCTGGAAGATTATTGGAACCCGGCCAAGGCCGACAGGCGCGGGCTCCGGCTCGTCTGCGGAAGAGACTGCCGCTCCTGCCGGCGCAGCCCAGGAACTGGCAGACAGCGTTCTAATGAGTATTATCCAGGCCACCGATTTGCTACTGGATGAAGCGCCGTTGCAACTAAAAGAGCAGGTGTTTCGCACATCCCATCATGCTTTGCGTTTGCTCCTTCAAGTTAAGAAAGCCCGCACGGTGGCGGCCCAGAAAGAAGCGCTTCAGTTACTGCAACAGGTGCTGGATGATCTTTATCGGCTGCGCGGCATCGCCGACGAAGAAGATCGGTTTCTGGGCGAAGGCGAAACGCTGGATCTGTAAGGCTCAAAAAAAGCCCCTTTTATTTAACGACGCAATCCTTTCTGTCCGATTCGCTGCAAAACGCCGATTCAGTGCGCGGCAGCGCACGATACCGATTTGCATTTTTCCCGATCTATGCGTCAGGAGCCTTACGATATGCCTCGGCCACCGCTCTGGCCACGGCTTCGCCGGCAGACTTGTCCAGCACCGATGGAATGATATGGTCTTTGTTGGGCTCTTTTACATGCTCGGCCAGCGCAGTTGCCGCGGCAATTTTCATAGCGCCCGTAATGCGCGGCGCCTGCACTTCAATGGCGCCTTTGAAGACTCCGGGAAAAGCCAGTACGTTGTTGATTTGATTGGCAAAATCGCTTCGACCCGTTCCTACGACGAACGCGCCGGCTTCGTAGGCAAGGTCGGGTAGAATCTCGGGTACTGGATTCGCCAGAGCAAAAATGATGGGATCATTCATCTTTCGCACCATTTCCTGGGTAAGCGCGCCTTCGACGCTTACGCCAATGAATACATCGGCATCCTCGATGGCATCTGCCAGACTTCCATCCCGGTTGTTTCGATTAGTGATACGCGACAGCTTCATTTTCGCAGGGTTCGATTCAATGTCTGTACGATTGCGGGAAATGATTCCTTTTGTATCGCACATCAGCACTTCTTTAACGGGCTTGCAAAGATTGGGATCATGCCCAACGCATAATAATAATTCGGCGATGGCTGTGCCCGCTGCGCCGGAACCGTTGATGACTACCCGCAAATCAGTGAGCTCCTTACCTGCAAGCCTGGCGGCGTTGATCAGGCCGGCCAGAAGAACGATGGCCGTTCCATGCTGGTCGTCATGAAAAACAGGGATACCGATGTCCTGCAAACCTGCCTCAATTTCGAAGCAACGAGGAGCGCTAATGTCCTCCAGGTTAATCCCGGCAAATACAGGCGCAAGGTTTCGCACAGTATTGATAATTTCTATAGTATTTTGCGTATCGAGGCAAATGGGAAAAGCATTCAAACCGGCGTATTCTTTGAATAGAACGCATTTACCTTCCATTACCGGAAGCGCAGCCAATGGGCCAATATTTCCCAGACCCAGCACCGCCGATCCATCGGTAACGACAGCCACGGTGTTGGATTTAATGGTGAGCGCCCGCGCTTCTTCCGGAGACCGGTGAATGGCCTTACAGCTTTCTGCAACTCCAGGAGTGTAAAGAAGCGAAAGATCGTGGCGATCTTTTATGTGAGATCGAGACTCAATGCTCAGCTTGCCTTTTAGCTTGCGATGAAATTCCAGGGATTCCGCAAAAATGTCCATAGTACTACCTGCATTAGCAGGCGCTATAGATCTTGCCTGCCTCTCAGTGGCGTATAATCGGCGCTAAGCGGAAACTCCAACCTGGCCGTAGTATAACCATCGTTCAAATAAACGCGGAAGAAACCGGGATCGAAGCCCATGTCTTTGATTAGCAGAACAACCATTGCCAGCCCCAGACCGTTACCCTCGGATTCATCTCCGTAATGAACGCTAAATTCAACCAGATCTTTCACACCCATGGCGGCGGCCAGATTTTTTCGAATGCGGGCTTCCTCCTCCTGGATCATGATCGTGTTGTTTCGGACAAATATGAGAAGTCGCTTATGATCCAGATCCACGTCCACGCGGACAGAAAGGTCCATTTCCTTGAGATTCTTACGGTATGTGTCCGCATCCAGACTCCGAAAGAACTGGCGAAAATCCTTCAATCCGCGCTGATATTCCACAGGATTGTCCAGGTGATAATGATAGTTCTCAAAAAAGATGCGTTTAACGTTAGCCTTTACCGCATTTGTGACCAATTCTTGTACAACGTTAAAAAGAGCAGTACCCATTCCTTCGCGATCCAATTCCTTCTCTAACTCGTCAAAGAATGCGCGAAGCTTATTCCTGGCTTCGTCGTCGAGAATGTGCACCAGGAATTTTGTCTTTTTCTCGGTTGCCATAGGCCAACCTGAAAGGTGCCCCGATGTTAGGGTCAGTCTATTAAAATTTGAGTTCAGTACGGTTTTTTTCGCATTGTATCGTCATATGGTTTAGGATGAATACGCGATTGGTAAAAAACGGTGAAACCTACACAACCGGCAAGCTGGCGCGCAGAGCAGGAGTGAATCTTCAAACCATTCGCTACTATGAGCGCAGCGGCCTCTTGCCTCCCCCTGAAAGGAACGAATCTGGATACAGACAATACACAGAGTCTGCGTTGATCCGAATCCGTTTCATTAAAAAAGCCCAGGCGCTCGGATTTAGCCTGAAAGAAATACAGGAACTCTTGAAGTTGCGTTCGGACGGAAGCGCCCGATGCAAAGACGTAAGGGAACTTGTAGTATCAAAAATAGAAGAACTTAGCGAGCGAATCGTTGAGCTCAAATCTGCCCAGAACACGCTAGAAAATCTGCTGGAGGGTTCCAACGAGGAAATGCCGGCTCCCGATTGCCCATTCCTGGTTGAACTGGAAAAGCAGGCGGCGAAAGCCGTCTAGACTGTAACCCTGATTACAGTCCCGCGAACTCCTGGCGCGAATTCAAAGGCTAAG
>JAGRNC010000264.1 GCA_020440935.1 Leptospiraceae bacterium
AATGCTGGCCGTCCCGATTCCGGGTATATTCGAGGAAGGGTCATACTCTGTTTTGGACTCCATTGTCAGCCGAACCCCAGATTCTTCCGTTCGCAGGCTCCATCGAGCAGTGCCCATACCGTATTTCAGATCGTTCGTGACCAGCTCTTGAAAAACGCGAAACAGATCGTCAGCCACCTCCGGGGGAAGCCGGAGCCTTCGATGCTCGAATTCCCGCCGAATCTTGCGGTTGGCCCGAGTGTAGCGCCGGACGATATTGTCTTCCAGGGCTTGCATCATGTCCGCAGCCAGGGCCTGCGAATCCTCCAGATCTTGAAGAGAATCCTGTAGCATTCGAATGGTCCGATCCACTTCTTCGCCCAGTTCCCGACTGCCCGCGCCTTCCCGAAGCTGCTCCGAGAGTATTTTGAGATCTGTTAGTTGGGCTCCCAGTGAATCGTGCAGGCTGCGTCGAATCTGGGAGCGGTTTTGCAATGCCAGAGAATGATATCGTTTCTTCTGCTCCTGTAGCTTCTGATTCATGGAAAGCAGCGATTGGATTCGATCTGTGATCAAATCAATAGAAATTGGCTTGGTGATCCAGTCGCCCAGGGCCGGTCCCACGAGCTCTGAAAAGCGTGACCGGTCATCCGATCGGCTGAGCACCAGGACGGGGGGATGGCTATCGGTCCGTCTTTGGAGCTCTTCGATAAAAGCAACGGGCCCGCTGCCCTGTAGGTCCAGAACATCAAAGACAACGACGGCGGGAGGCGTTTTCCAGTTTAATGGAGCCTGGTCATAAAAAATGCAGGGCATCATCTGTGCCAGCCGAGCTCTTAGCCTGTGACCGTATAGAATATCCTCCGAATAGAGTAGAATATACGGACCGTTCGGGTGTTCCTCGGGCAAGTCTGATGTTTCCGGCTCTTTTGCCTCTGCCAGGGGAACGGAAACAAAAAAGAGTCCATGGTCCGAATAAGATACTCGGGCCCGGGAATCCAGGTTCGCCAATGACTGCTTCAGGAAATCTCTGCTCAAACGACGAATGAGAGCGAGCGGCCGATCGCGTCCGGCCCGTTCCCTTTCCGGGTTGGCCTGCTTCTCCAGGTTATCGAATCCATTGTTTCGGTCGAGATTCCGGAGGGGGGCATGCCCCTCTGAGGTGATTCGAATTTGCACGGCATCATCATGGATTTTGGCAGCGATGCGGACGATCTCGGGAGATTCCAGAAAGGAAAGGTTTTCAAGAAATTCGCTCAGAGTTCTAACGTAGTTATCTGGATCTACCTGCACGTAGAGGTCTGCGCTAACGTCGTTGATCAATCGGGGCTGTCGTGGACCAGGGAACAGTTGTGCCAGGGTAAGAGAGTCCTCGGTAAGTCGGGCTAGAGAGACAATTTCCGGTTTATTTTCCGCGGCCGCGGAAGAGTGTACAAGTAACTGAATCAATCGTCCACTCTCGTCGATGATACGGCGTGCGGGAGTCTCGGAAGCCCGGCTTCCCTGGCTGAGCAGAATCCGAGATTGGTGCTGTAGCTCCTCCAGCGCAGGGACGAGCCGCTTTCCCATCCTGGACATGAATTCCCGTTTCGTCTGCCTTGTCTGCTCGAGAGAGTCCAGCGCCGCCTGCCAGGTCTGATTTGACCTGTGGCGAGCTCGTAACTCTCCTCGCCGCAGCCGGTGGATTCGATAGCCGATCACTCCGGAAACTCCTAGAATGTGCAGCAGTCCACCCATAAGCGAAATATTTTCGACGGCCGGATGCAGCGGGATGGCAGGATTCTGCAAAGTGGCGGCCAGAGTGCAAAAATACAGCGTGGCATTACTGATAATAAGGCCCGGACCATCCTTTCTTCGGAAGGATTGGAAAGAAGAAAGTAGGCCGGCAGTGAGCAGCAATATTTCAATAGTGGATGCAATGGCCGTCGGAATATGGTGTATGCTGGCAATAAGCCCGACCAGAAAGCCCGCCACTATCATACCGTGAAAGAAATGGTGACGGGTTTGCGCAGGGCGGAATTCCAGCACGAATAGAAGCAGGCCACCGGGGTACACCAGCTGCATCAACTGAGCCAGATGGCTGGCCAAATTCGGAATATGAAGCCCCCATTCCCGGTAGAATCCGGTACGAAATATGTGATATGCCAGGAAAGTGACCGAAAAGAGCAGAAAAAGTACGTAGATTCGATTACGGAGAGCAACCGACAGAGAGAGCAGATAGAAGGTCAGTACGGTCAGCCCTACCATTCCAACGCTTAGGACCTGGGATCGTAGCATGGCTTCTTCGTGGTATTCTGTAGGTGACGACAGGTGCGCTGTCGTATTCGGTCCCGGTTGAGCAAAGAAAATTTCAATGCTACAGAATTGATCGGATTCCGGGAGGCGGAAAGCAGGTCGGGCCGCCGATTCCGGGCGAAGCGCTACATCTCTATCGCCGCATTGCAGCTGCGCAAATCGGGGGTAGGCAGTTCTATCGATCTGGAGAAATCGATCTTTCTTGCCTGGAGGGATGGAATAGCGCAACGCTGCGTCCGATGTGCCAATCCGCTCCCCGGTCAATTGGGGCGTCTTGCCGGCGAAGCTGCAGTGTGCCACGACGGATAGAAACAGAAGAGCGATGATTGGAATGCCGCAACGACTCTGAAAATAGCGGCGATGATTGGATACTCTGACCATGAAAAGGATACCGGACTCTCCAGCCGTCCGGCAGAATTGTCAAGTTACAATGCCTAAAATTGACTTTGTGCAATGAATGTTAGATAAAGAGATATGTAGTGCAATACATGAAGAATGGAATTGTAATATTCGTCCTGGGTTTATTCCGGCATGGACTTCAGAACCTGCCGGAGCGAGCCCTGCGCGGCTCGTATCCGGCGTTCAAGCTCAGTTCGCGCATTATTCAAATCGCCGGCCGATCTTCCATAGTCGGCTGCCAGGCCCTGAATGCGCTCCAGTTGTCTGCCCAGCACCCTTCTTAGTGTATTTTGCAACCTGGTTTCAGCCCGGTTTTTATGCGCCCGATAATCTCTTTCCTGTGAGCGAAGCTTTCGTCCCATCTCTGCCATTCGGCCTATCTCCAGAGCCAAAATTGCGCTCCGTAGCGGTCTGTACAAAACAGCGTCCAGCGCCGGATCCAGACCGAGGTCGTGAAGATGAATCCTGGAATCGGCCACAAGAATCAGCAGAGGGCTGGTGGAAGGAAAATCGTCCAGCCAGTCTCGGGCACGCTGTAGCTGGTCTTCTAGATCGGGCGATACAACGAGATGGCAAAGATCCAGTATATGGATCAGACTATCGGGGGAGGATGGATCAAAAGGTCGTTGGGTCAGGCACCCTAATTTCAATACACTATTGGCCTGCTTTACAAATTCGAAGACTACAGGATCGTCCGAATACACCGTGACCAGTTCGGTTTTGCCGCTTCCCTGGCTTTGCGTGATCGATAGAGGAATCTCGTTGGAGAGAGAGTCCAACCCGGGATTTTTCGATAATGGATTCTGGACTTCGTTTGGGCGCCAGGGGATGCGCAGCTGGACTTCCTTGCTCCCGTCCTTCCAGTCCAGGCCAATCAAATGCCCCCCTGCCTTCTGGCCGATTTCTCTAATGGGTGTATCGTGCCTATGGGAGGGCTGCAGGTCTGGCGCATTCGATTCAGAGCGATCTGCGGGCGATTCCTGGTCCTGGACCGGGTCTGCAGGCATGCTGCCGGTCGCATTGTCCGCCAGGCGGTTGAATCGAAATTCGATGATCAGGTCCTGGCCATTGCCATTGAATTGCGAGGTCAGGATAAGGCTGCCGGTTTTTGCGGCGCTTTTCAATTCGGACGGTTCATCGTTACGAGTAATGTGATACAGGAATCGCTCCAGGGTGGCCGGAATGGCCCGGGGCAAACTGCTGCGATCGATGGACAGTGCATTGCGGAATATTCGCCTTCCTTCATGGTAGGCCAGCATGTTGCCGGCCGTTTCTTCCATGTGAATAGCCAGCGCCGGGGCACTGTCGATTTCTGGTTGATAAGCGGCGCCTTCCATTTGCAGATCCAGAAGCAATCCCCCGATGGTTTTGTTCATCGATTGAAGTAGCTGTTTTGTATTCGAATTCGGCTGCCGCAGGCTGGCCCCAGATTCAGGAATGGAACCAGGGTCATCGATGGCCAGGGTCGCGGATCGAAGGGACTCCAGGGGAACTCGGAGATCAGCCACGGCGCGTTGTAGAATGTCCGCCTGCAGTTTCTCTGCATGATTCTCTGCTTTCTGCTCGATGTTTCGAGCCAGCCGTTCTTCGGCTCCGGACAGCGCACGATTAAACTGTACGTTTCGGAGCATCAGGCCCATAAAGACAGCCAGCACCGCCATTTCGATCATGGAGCCGAACAGCGGCGCGTGGCGGGTAAACAAATTCAGCGGTATCGTCGCGCTGTTCGTAAAGGCGAAAATCGTGATTCCCGCTATAATAGATATATAGGCAAAAAAAACCCAGAGTCCCATCCACCCTCGGCGCAATAGGCCAACGATGGTCA
>JAGRNC010000265.1 GCA_020440935.1 Leptospiraceae bacterium
TGGCTCATGCATCAAACCGGGTAGACCCTGATTCAAATCATGCACCGAGACCACAAGACCCGACCCCCCGCTCCAGAAGCTTTCCAGACCCTGCGGGTTCACTCGTATGCGTTTAATACCGTTATAGGCCGTTCCCAGAAAGATATTCTGCACCCTGCCCGATCCATCATAACTGGCAGCGATAGAGGCGAAAATGTTTCTGGATTGGAGGTGCGAAAGGCCGCGAAATTCCAGTTTCTTGAATGAATGGCCTCCATCCATGGACAGCAGAATATCCTGGATATTAACGGCCAGAATCATGGATGGATTTGTCGGATGCTGCCAGACGCCCACTACGTCGCGGTACAAGACCGGATCGCAGGCAGACTCCTTTTTACCGCGATACCGAACTGGAAGATCCTGAGGGATCTGAAAGGTCTTTCCGCCATCGTCTGAAATCCAGAGACCGGCATTTCGAAAGGAAACGAAAATTCTTTCGACGGGATTAGATCCTGGACTACTTGCGTCGGAGCCGGGGCTTCTGCCCTGAGCGTTTTGTACCTCCGGGCGGGTCTTTTCAGAAGAGACGGATGGTCGAAACCGCACGAATAAAGGATAACTTCTTCTGGTCCAATATTCGCGGGCCGCAAAGCCCTGGCAATCGGAGGGTACCGCGTCCAGCCATTTGCGATACCACGAAAGGCTGCTATAGGAAGAAGTCAGAAATCCCGAGGTTGCCACTTCTGCGTTGCCCGAATCCTCAGACCAGCGGAAGAAAGTTGCAGGCTCCCTGCCTTGCAGGGCCCGTTCGCCGGCTCCAGTGGCCGCACTATCGGGGCGCGGTAAAGGTACGGACACGCATTGCGCTAGCAATACAAGAAGCAGTGGAAGGGAAATCCGCGTCATGGATTCCTATTTTTGTAGAATGGTCTCCCTGGCCCGGCCGCTCATCTCTCTAAATTGCTCGAACGTGTAGATTTGGTATTCGTAGCCCTGCTCGGTTAAGAAGAGCTGTCGGTTTTGTCCAAATCGCTCCTCCGTCGTATCTCGACTTACCACAGAGTAGAAGAATGCCATATTCTGATCTTCTTTGGGTCGAAGAACTCGCCCCAGACGCTGGGCTTCTTCCTGGCGCGAGCCAAAGGTGCCGCTGACCTGAATAGCGACGCTGGCATCGGGAAGGTCGATGGAGAAGTTGGCCACTCTGGAAACGATCAAACATGTAATTTCGCCGGAACGAAAAGCCGAATACAGACGCTCTCTTTCCTGTAGCGGGGTCTTACCGGTAATAATAGGAAAATCGAAATGCTTGGAAATCTCTTCTAGCTGGTTTAGATACTGACCAATGATGAGTACGTTATACCGACCGTGCTCTTCCAGAACTCGCTCGATGACGTCCAACTTGCCCGGGTTCTCGGATGCCAGTCGGTATTTTTCGCGATCGTCAGAAAGCGAATACTTCATTCGAAGTTCTTCGTCCATGTCCACGCGAATTTCGATACACTTGGCATTGGCAATCCAGGATTGCTTTTCCAGTTCTTTCCAGGGCACATCGTACTTCTTGGGTCCAATCAGGGAAAACACATCTTCTTCCAGTCCGTCTTCGCGAACCAGCGTGGCTGTAAGGCCCAATCTTCGCTTTGCCTGCAACTCCGACGTCATACGAAAAACGGGAGCAGGTAACAGGTGCACCTCATCATAAACGATCAATCCCCAGTTGTTTGCGCTGAACAAGTTGAAGTGCGTAAATTCGCCGCCTTTCTTTTTTCTGTGGGTAATGATGTTGTAGGTGGCAATAGTGATCGGTTTGATTTCTTTCTTTTCGCCGCTGTACTCGCCGATGTCCTCTTCGGGGATGTCAGTCTTATCTAGAATTTCATTCTTCCATTGTCGAATGGACAGAGTGTTGGTAACAAGTATCAAAGTCTGGGCGCCAACGATTTGCATTACGCCGATGCCCACGATTGTCTTTCCCGCGCCGCATGGCAGAACAATCACTCCGGAACCGCCTTCTCGGCTGCCCCCTGCATGAAATACTTCTACGGACTGTCGCTGGTAATCCCGCATCTGGAATTGCCGTCCGGACAATGTGGTGGGGCGGAGATTAAAGCTGTAAGCCACGCCTTCATCGTAACCGGCCAGATCCTGCACCGGGTATCCAATGCGAATCAGAGCCTGCTTGATATGACCACGGTAATCCTTGTTTACCAGGATACGTCCATCTTCGATTTCTTCAATGTATGGTTGAACGTTGCGGTGATGCGCGATCTCGGCCAGGAATGCCTTCTCGTCGGAGGCGATATACAGCGAACCATCGTCTTCGCGCACCAGGCGAACCTTACCATATCGAGAGATTTGCTCTTTGATTTCGTTTTCTACGTTTTTGGGCACCGGATACTTGGAGTATTGATCCAGGGCAGCAATGATTTCTTCGGCAGACATCTTGCTCGATGCTGCATTCCATAGAGAAAGTGGAGTAATGCGGTAGGTATGAAGGTATTCCGGGCTTTTTTCCAGTTCTGCAAATCGGCTTACGAGACTACGGCATTCTTCAAACTTCTCGTTGTCGACCTCGAGGAGCATGGTCCGATCTGATTGTACAATTAAAGGATTGGAAATATCCGGCATAGAGAACCTCAAACCCTAAGGCGCAAGGAGCCCGCTGATGTCAAGGGATTCCGGCATGTTTGCGCCATTTTCGAACTCTGGATGCGCTCCCGGGTTTCTTCGCCTCCGGGCATTGCATCCTATTAGACGAATGTAACTATATAGTCGACATTCCGCACCCCGATGATTTGCGTTCCGTCAAAAAAAAGCGGGATTGAAAGGGGCGAAAAAATGTGGACGTTCCGGAATGAATTAGTTAGGGCGCTGAAAGTGTTCGAGCCCTACTATTGAACCACGCATCGGATGGCGCCCTTACCCGATTTCATGAATCGGTTCGACCAGGTCCGGCTTCCCCTGTCGGTGAGTACGATGGAACAATTCAAAGACCATTTTTCCAATCAGGCGGCCGCTTATGCGCGATTTCGCCCCGGATACCCGCCCGAACTTTTTTCATCCATCGCCAGACTCTGCGAGAACCATCGCATCGCTCTTGATTGCGGCACCGGGAACGGTCAATGCGCCGTTGGATTGACTCCCTATTTTAAAAAGGTCATTGCCATAGATCCGAGCAGCGAACAGATTGCGAATGCACAGAAAAGCAGTAAAATTGATTATCGCGTCCTGCCCGCCGAGCAAACAGGACTACCCGCCGCCTCCCTCGACCTGCTGACGGTGGCGCAGGCTTTACACTGGTTCGATCGAGCCAAATTCTTCGCCGAAGCGATTCGCATACTGGCGCCGCGGGGTCTATTCGCGGCCTGGACGTACGGAAAATTTCTGGTCGATGGCTGCCAGAAAGAATTGGATCATTTCTACACAAACATTATAGGTCCTTACTGGCCGCCGGAACGCGCAAGCGTGGACAAAGGCTACGCCGATATCGCATTGCCTCCGGAATTCGAGCGTGTAGAAGGGCCCAGCATTTTCTTATCGCGCGATTGGACTCTGGAACAGCTGCTTGGATATGTGTCGACCTGGTCATCGGTACAAAAGTACAGGGAAGCCAACGGCGAAGATCCGGTACAGATTCTGGCTGAAGCGCTGCAGCCGCTCTGGTCGGGAGAGTCCAGACTTGTGCAATGGCCGGTGTTTTTTCTTTGCGGCCGCAAGATCCAATGAACTAGTTTTTTTGCAACCACGACCGCCGATGCAGTTCTCACTTGTAATGAGCGAGAAACTTCCCACAGCTAAAGGTAAGAAACGTGCCCTCCTGGTGGAAGGCGGCGGTATGAAGGGAGCCTTCTCTGGCGGCGCATTGCATGCACTTCATTCGTTTCGCTGGGCCGGAGAGTACGACCTTATATTGGCGGTCTCATCCGGCGCTTGCTCGGCGGCCTACTATGCAACTACCGGAAAAGAGCACACTCCGGAACTGGAGCGCAACATTCAAATCTGGCGCGAAGACCTGACAGGCTGGAAAATGATATCGCCACTAAATCCGCTATTTGGTCGACCATTTCTGAATCAAGAGTATCTTATCGATTACCTCTTCGGAGAAAAGTATCCGATCAATCGCGAGGACTTAAACAAGAAGCGTACTACGCCGTTTTACGTGGCGGTGACCAGTATGGAGCGCCATCGCGTAGAGTTCATCCGTGCTACGGCGGAAAATCTTACAGACCTACTGAAAGCAGCTACCTCTTTGCCGGTGGCTACCTTTGGACAACATACACTGAACGGCGAACAATACTCCGATGCAGCCATCTTGAATCCATTGCCCGTAGAAGATGTAATTAAGGCAGGCTACAAAGACATCACAGTTGTACTTAATTCGCCCATCGAAAATCTATCGCCCCCGGTGCCCAAATGGCTATCCTTCATGGCTTTTCCGGGACATGCCATGGCCGATTTGATGCACACGCACCA
>JAGRNC010000266.1 GCA_020440935.1 Leptospiraceae bacterium
ATGGCTTTGTAAAAAAAGAAAAACCGAAAAAGCATGCTGGAGCGCGGCCACTATCCGAGCTCGATAGCGATCGACAGGGCTGGTAGTTGACCCACCCCTGGGCCGTTCGGTAACCTTTCGAACAACAAGCCTATCAACGCCGACCAATACACCTGGCTTATTGTCAAATCTACTGCTCCTCAGGAAGTAGGAATCCGGCCCGAAAAGCGAAACACCCGGCCGACCACCGATACCGTTGCCACTCCGCGCAATCGGGCAATGCGGTTTCTGGCATGCCGAGCCATTCCATTCTCTGGCTGTTTATCATTCGCACCGACGGATATGAATTCAGCCATTGACGGGCCATCGTTGCGGCCAGACGGAGTATCGAAACGAAAGGAAGGTTCGCCAACAAGGTTCATCTGGTCCAGTCGCACAATTCCGTCTCGAATACTCAGACGCCACCGGGACTCGCCCCGGCCGTACTTGAGATCATTTGTACAGAGTTCTCGCATCAGTTGCAGGAAATCCGCACGAGTGGCATCGTCGAACAGGAATTCCTCCAGAGCCAGGCGATGGGCGCCATCTATGCGAAATCTGACTTCGCGTTCAACCGCTGCGTAGCGTCGCAGTACAGAAATCTGAATCGCATCCAGCGGATCCCTGGCCGAATATCCCAGGTCTTCCATGAAAAGAAGCTGCCCGCGAAACAGGTCATAGGTAGTACTGAGCTGGCTTCTAAGAGATTCCAGATCAGGCCTATCTTTGTCCGCCTGTAGCTTCAAATCCACCAATCGACTCCCCAGCGAATCATGGAGATCATTCTCCAGGGATTGCCTTTGATGCGAAAGCGCCTCTCGGCTCTTCTGCAGTCTGCGCGATAACTCTTGTTCCTTCTGTATGCTTTCATGGTGTCTTTGAGCCACTCCCACGGCCTGGAACAGTCCAAACGCCACAAAAGCCAGCATGGCAAGCTGTCCGGCATCCTCCTTCGTATACCAATTTTGATAAATAGCCATTAATCCGAACACCGTCACCATAGCCATTCCCAGCGCCATGGTTCGTCCGCTTCCTTCTTTACGAATGCCGTGGCTGAACACCATGTACAGACCCAGAAGCAGAGCCGGTCCCGCCACTACCAGGTAATAGGCGAACATAATTTGACCCAGGCGAACGGTATCCATAAAAATGCTCAAAGCGAAAATCGCGCAAATAAAGAGAAAGGCTCCAAGCAATCCCTTGCGAAGGGCCCCTGGAAAAAGCAGGTGAAAAAAAAGTATAAGAAGTGGCGGAGTCAGGATATTCAATCCCAGGTTTGTTCGGTATTGCGTCTCCCAGGAAATGCCGGACCAGAGCAGATGGATCGTCTTTTCCCCGAGAAGGGGGATGCGAAAGGCAAAACTGAGGCACAAAGCGGCAAAACATAGGTACACCCATTCCCGCCTTTGCAGGGAGAACAGGAAGAGGTGATACAGGGCGATAGCGCCTAGAAATCCGGCAGCCAGTAATTCCAGGGACTCTTCGCGTCTGGACACTTCCAGGATTCTTTCTGCTGGTCCAACTTCGATTACTCCCCTTGCCCCGCCACGAAAGGAATGGAAGTTTGCGATTTGCATAACAAGCTCCAGAGGTTGCCCGGACGATGTAAGCGTAATAAACAGGTTCTTTCGTCCCGGGACCGTCGTATCCAGGGACCTGCCCGGAATCCCGTGCCCCGCTCTTTCTTTTCCATCGATAAAGACTCGGACTGCGGTCAGTTGCTGGCTGAATCGCAGCGTCAATGACCGGTTCGCCGGAAGGCGGAGAAACGTGCGATAGGTTGCATACCCCTGAGCATCATAGCCCAGTCTTTTCCAGATATCCATACCCCGCAGACGGCGATCGGGAGTGATGCCCTGAAACTCGCCGGGTTCGAGTAAGCGCTTCCAGTAAAAATCCCACACAGGAGTAATGGAAACGATTTCTCCCTTTTGCAACTTCTTGGAATCCAGATGTGATACAGGATCACTGGCCTCGGAAGTTGGAAGTTCTTCTCCGTGGAGCTCTGCGGATGACTCACTGCTTCTGTTCTGACAAGACCACAGCACCGAGCATAGCAACGCCAGAAGCGGCAGAAGCACAATGCCGGATCTCTTGCACCTAAAACCTGACGTTGCATCGGAGCGCAAGGTATCCCTGGACGGCAAATATCTGTGAAACTGGCTGGAATACATTGAGGAACCGTCGCAACCGTTGCGCCCTGGCTGTTTCGCAGAGGGTATTGCCCCCCGAACAGGGGGTTTTGACCAATCTAACGCCGGATTCGGTTGCCAGTCCATCGAAAATAGAGGGATCTAGCCTACGATAGCCGTATGGTCCGGCCTGTACAAATGGGAACGCCCGTTACAGCTATCGGGCCGCCTGAATATGCGCTCAACTGAAAGAATGTAGCAACAGAATAGAATCCATCCGATGATAGCAGACATCAAAATAGACTTTTCGCTGCGCCGTACTTTTCCACAAAAGCTACGCCCACCTGTGTACGTGATGCGCATCGCTCTACTGAGCCTTGCATCGCTGGTTGCTATTGGTTGCTCCAAAGCGTCTCGGCCTTCCGCCCCCGTTGCCAGGAACGGAGCACTTGATCTAAGCAAATGGGATTTCCGGACCAATGGACCCACCACATTGAGCGGCGATTGGCAGCTCCAATGGGGCGAGTTCGTGCCACCGAGGAGTCCTTTGCAGAATGCTCATCTTGCGCGCGTCCCCCGTAGTTGGGATCAGCTGCAGATTCCGGGGGTTAGCGGCCGCGGGTTTGGAACGTTTCGCATTGTGCTCAAGGGCCTGCCCGAGACCGACGCTGGTTTGCTAATTACCATACCTTCCATGACCGGCGCCTACCGGCTTTACTGCGGAGAAGACTTGATTGCCACCGCCGGTATCGCAGGCAACTCCTACCAGTCAACACGCCCCGAACGCATTCCCCGCGTCGCCATTGTTCCGCCCGATTGCATTCATAAAGCCGGAACGGTGCTCACCTGGCATGCTGCTAACTTTCGGCATCGAACCGGCGGCGGAGCGGCCGAACTAACTTCCACCATGTCCATTGGGCTTCCCGGTGCAGCCCTGAAATCCGTGTACTGGAAACATCTATCTGATCTTTCGCTGCTTTCCATCGCATTCATCATGGGGCTATACCATCTTGTTTTCTGGCTCTTTCGCCGCGATGACATCCAGTTGGTTTTGTTCTCGGCCGTGGCCAGCCTTTTCTGCGTTCGAATTATTGGAACGCAATCGCTTCTGCAACAAGCCTTTCCCGCAGCCGACTTTTACGAACTGGAGTTCATGTTCGAATACCTGGGCTACTACCTGCTCATTCCGGTCTTTTTCTCCTATCTGCGAGCCTGGTATCCTGACGAATTTCACCGCTTTGTAGCGTACGCCCTCTGGACCATCGGAGGCGTCTTTTCTGCAACGGTCCTTTTTGGTCCTGTCGGTTTCTATAGCCGCTTCGTCAGCTACTACGAGGCCGTAAGCCTGGCCACTTTTCTCTACACGCTAATTGCCCTTGGTCTGGCCATTGTGCGCCGACGGCGCGGCGCATGGATCATTAACGTTGGCATCTGGATCATCATCGGAACCGCAACCCACGACATTCTGGCCAACATGGGGCAGATCCATACGGAAACATACGTTGCACAGTTTGGCTTTCTTACGTTTCTGCTCTCTCAATCGTCGCTGATGGCGGCGCTCTTTTCCGACGCTTTTCGTCGTGCCGAGGATCTTTCGGAGAACCTGGAAAAGAAGGTCGTGTCGCGGACAGAGGAACTGGCACGGGAGAAAAGGCGCGCCGAGCAGGAAAAGGCCGAAAATGAGGTTCTGGCCAACCTGGCCCGTCGGGCCAATGAAGGCGCCGACATCCAGGATATTCTGATCCAAACTTCTCGGTACGTTGCTTCTGAATGTGGAGTCTTGCGGTTGGGATTCTATCTTGTGGACCCGGACAAGAATACCCTGGAATTGCACTCCGTCCTTGAAAACGGCCAAATGCGGGACCTGAAGGATGCCCCGCAGACCATTCAATCCATCCCGATAGAATTCGAAAATGGAAGCCTTCCCGCCGTCATACAGAGGAATCGCAAGATGTTTGTGCCTTACATAAAGCAGCAGTTCCTGGACGCTTCACCGGTGGATGCGGCCCACGTGAAGTTCCACCAATTTGATTGGTTTCTCCATGCACCGCTGCATACAGGAGGTTCCATCATCGGGATCATGGTATTTGTAGGCCCGAAAGAAACGCGACCCGATTTGCGCGACAGGCAGTTGATGGAGCGCATTGTAGATCAGGTTGCGGGGGCCGTACAGAGCAAGCAGCTACTGGCTGAGGTAGAGGAGTCCCGCGGCGATAGCGATGCTCTGGCCGAGCTGGCACGGCGGGCTGATGAAGGGGCAGATCTCACGGAAATCGGAAATCTGGTACTGCACTA
>JAGRNC010000267.1 GCA_020440935.1 Leptospiraceae bacterium
CCCAGAATTCGACCATGGTTCCTTTTCCTAATTCGCTGGAGAATTGAATAGTACCGCCATGTAACTGAACCAGGTGCCTTACGATAGCCAGTCCCAGACCAGTGCCTCCCTGATCGGCCTGATAGGAGCCAGCTCTGTAGAAGGGTTCGCAGATTCTTTCCAGCCGATCCTGTGGAATGCCCGCTCCATGATCGGTCACCGAAAAATAGATCCTCTCTTCGACTATTTTGCAGCGCAATAGCAATGACTCACCTGGCGGCGATGCCTTGATTCCGTTGGAGCAGAGGTTCAACAGTATCTGCTTTAATCGGACAGGGTCGGCCCGGAGTGTTCCCAGTTCGGGATCGCGTTCGATTTCCAGACTGAGCTGTCTTGCAGAAAGTAGGGGTCGTAGCGCTCGCTCGATGTCGTCGAGCAGATCGCTCAGGTTTACTGTTACCGGACTTAACTCCAGCTGGCCCGTTTCTATACGGGAGATATCAATTAGATCGTCTACAAGTGAAAGAAGGTGCTCACCGGATTTTTCGATGACCGAAAGCTGATCGCGTAATTCTTCTTCGCCCATTGCGGAAAGATTGCGAAGCATGATTTGAGGGTAGCCCACTATGGCATTGAGCGGTGTGCGCAATTCGTGGCTAACATTGCCCAGAAAGGTAGACTTGAGGCGATCCGCTTCCTCGGCCCGATTGCGGGCTTCAATTAGGCGTTCTTCGCGGTTAAACTGATCGGTAATATCAAATCCTATGCTCAAGAAGTGGTAGGGAGTTCCATCGGAGTGGCAGAACGGAACAACGGTAGTATGATTCCAATACAGTTCGCCATTCTTCTTTTTGTTTCGGATGTCTCCTTCCCAGATTAGTCCCACGGAAATTGTGGACCATAAATCCTTGAAGAACGTCGCTGGATGATGCCCCGAGGAAAGTATACGATGGTCCTGTCCGACTACATCGTCCTTCCTGAATCCGGTTTGCTCGCAGAAGTTCTTGTTTGCATAAATTATTTTGCCATCGCGATCGGTCAGGCTCACTATGGCTGCCCGATCCAGCCCGCGGCGATAATCTTCTGCGGTCTTCAGATAGTCACGGGCTTCGCGTTCGCTTTGTCGCAGGCTTCGTTCTAGACGTTTATAGTGCGAAATATCCAGGTTGGAGCCAAACATCCATTCCGGTTTGCCATCGGCGGAGCGCGTCACCACCTGGCCCATTACGCGAACCCATACCCAGTAACCCATTTTATGGCGAACGCGGACTTCGCGTTCGTAGAAATCAGTGCTTCCAGCAAAGTGCTTTTCTAGCGTTGACTCCCGGCTCTGCAGGTCTTCCGGATGGGCCAGGCGTGTCCAGATGTCGTAACGGATAGGCTGCAATTCTTCCATTGTGTAACCGAACATTTCGGCCCAGTGGTCATTAATAACCAATTCGCCCGTCTGCACATTCCATTGCCACGTACCAAGCCTCGCCCCTTTGACGATCGTTTTCAGTCGAATTTCATCTTCTTCTAGTTTCTGCTCCCGCTTTTTAACCGTATCTATATCCTGGATCAGACCATGCAGTACGGATGGGTCAGAATAAACTCCGGTTAGTCGTAGCCAGCGCTTTGACTCTGCGGGCCCCGCCTTCCATTCGATGTCGAAGCCACTTTCGTTCGTCTGCCGGCCAATGACCTCCTTTAAAATGCCGATGTAGGATGGTTCGTCCTTGTAGAGATTTCGCATCAAAGTCTTTCCGGCTGTATTCAGCGTCAATTCGCTGGTCCGAAAATCAAACTGGTAGGATCCCAGCCCTGCGGCCAACGCTGAACTCTCCATAAGATCCAGGTTTCGGGCGATTTGTCCGACAGCCTTCTCCCCTTCGCCGAGGCTTGTGATCCGAATCATGCTTCGATCGCCGGGCCAGCGATATATCTTTGCGCGAAATAGGGAAGGTTCGCCATTAATAGGAAGACTGTAATCCATTTCCTGGGGCTCGCCGGTTTCTCTTAGCTTGTCAATGGCCAGCCGAATCGGCGCCGAAACATGGGGAGGTAATATCTCTGCAAAGCTCTTGCCCAGGAATTCTTCGGGCCTTACATATAACTTCTCCGGATCGGAATGATACTTTTCAATAATTCCTGAGGGGCTCAGAATAAACACTGGATCCGGACTGGTTTTAACGATGGCCTGAGCGATTTCGAGGGACTCTCCGAGGGTTTTTTCGAGCTCGTCCCGTCTGGATAAATCGATCAAGAAGGCGCGAATCAGAAACTCCGAAAATTCGGGGTCGCTGGAGGCGCTTTCGATTTGTAGGTTCGCCTCTACGGGAATGCGTTCGCCGTCCTTGGTCAGCAGCATTAGGGCCAGGGAGCCGGTCTGATTGGAGCGTTCTGTGGCCCAATGAAATAGCGCGCCGTACTGTGAGGCTAGTTCATCCGGAATGAACTTGAAGAAGCTATGACCGATTGCTTCGGAAGCTTCGTATCCCATTCGCTCGGTCCACAGCGGGTTTACAAACAAGATATCGCCGCATTCATCTAATAGTTGGTACAAAAAAGGAATACGATGATCGGGCAGGTTGGCCATCAACTCCAGGAGTTGCTCCGGTAGTTGTCGGTAGAAATGAGGGTTTGCGGCGACCAGGGCCTGCTCTTTGTTGGACGGGCCCACTTGCCAGGCAATCCCCGCCTTGATGATCTCGGATGCGGCCAGGGCGCGCCAGGTGGAGCCATCGGCTGCAATCCATTGGACCGGCCCTTTTTCGTCCCTGCCAGGATGCAAGGCACGAATCGCCTCTTTAAAATGGGCAGCGGTTGCATCAGATTCGCTAAGAAACAAATCAGAGGAATTGCTCAGCCAGGCTACGCCCTTTTTGGCGCCAAGTAACTCCATGGTGGATCGAAAAACGGTGTTTAGTGGAAGAAACGAGCGATTGCTTGCAGCCATTCCCTGGGGCTCCTCGCCCCTTGTAAGATTAGACGAAACCAATGCGTTGCATTCGCGCAAAAAGGGAGCCGGAGAATCAGTTCTGTGCCCAAAAACTTTAATTCGCTGCCTTTCTGGATGCGCGCGGAGAGAAAAATCTTTCTGGCCCGTCCCAGGTATTCGCATAACCTGGAACAAGCTTTATGGGACCCACCTATTTTGTAACGGCCACCGATACGGATGCGGGCAAGACCATGACCTGCGCTGCATTAATGCAACAATTCTCCCATGCGCATTACTGGAAACCAGTTCAGACCGGCAGCGATCGAGATCGGAATATCGTGCAACAGCTATCGGGCGGTCGCGAAGAGCAATTCCACGATGGTCTAATCTTCTCGCAGCCGCTTTCTCCACATCGGGCAGCCGAACTGGACGGCCTGGAGATTTCTCTGCAGGTTCTGGATGAAATGTTCGTCCGTGTGCGAAATACGGCCGGCCAGGAAATTCTCTTTATTGAAGGCGCCGGCGGCTTGATGGTTCCATTAAACCGAAATTCGCTCTGGACGGGATGGCTGGCCGCGAAAGAGCTCTCTATTATACTCGTCTGTCGTACCGGACTCGGCACGATCAATCATTCCTTGCTTTCCATTACTGCCATCCGTCAGTGCGGACTTGATCTGGCCGGGCTCGTATTCTTTGGCCCTCCCAATCCAGACAATGTGCAGACCATTCTGGACTTCGCCCGGGTGCCCTTGCTTGGAACAGTGCAGGTCGATGCGGAATCGTCGCTTACTGCTTCGAAGATTGAACTACCGTAGAGTAGAGGAACCGAAGGCACCAGACAAGCACGGCCAGCACAAATAGAAAGGCCGCATATCCAAGATGATTTAGATAGCTTTGCGGTAGCAGATGGGCGCTGGCCCGCGTTGCCCCCGCGCCGATCAGCAAGATAATCACGATCCATAGAGATGGGCTTCGATTTTCAGACCCTAGATCCCATCGTCCATGGGCTAGAACTACACGCGTCATAACCGATAGCGTTAAAAGCGCCAATCCAGAAGCAAAGAAAAGATGGGCCCAATGCACGGATGTACTTCCGGTAATGGATCGCGAAAGCAGACCAATCAGCATCATCCAGAGGGCTAACCAGATTCCGGTGGAAATAGCTCGACGAAATGTATTGGAATAGATGCGAAAGGCGAAGAGAAACCAGAATGCCATGGCCAGTGCGGAGATTGCTGCGCCCGTTCGAACAAGCCAACCCGATCGGTCCTGTCCCAGCACAGCTGCGACAATCTCCAGCGCAAGCCCGAGTGCCATACACAGGCTGACCACCATGGGCTGCCAGCGCATAGCTTCCAGGTTGCGTCGCCAATCGTTGCGATCTTCGAAATTTGCGGACTGGATGGTCACCGCGATTCGTGAGCCGGCCCCCAGCACAATCCAGGAAATGCTGTAATAGAAGAGCGCAGTTCGTCCCGCAGATAAAAAGGCCGCGGACGGGGACTCGGCCAGGGTCCCGGATAGTCCTGTGAGAATCAAGATC
>JAGRNC010000268.1 GCA_020440935.1 Leptospiraceae bacterium
TCGGAGACCGAACGAGAGTCCGATTTGCACATCGCGACGATCGGCTTTATTTTCGTAGTCAGGCCTCGGACCAGGAACTGGGAGGTATTAGCCGCACCACCTTTTCGGTACTTCGACTGCTCTACCATCTGTTTGATTTGATCATTGTAGAGACCGTGGGCATTGGACAGAGCGAGATCGAAATCCAGCAGACCGCCGATCGAGTCTTCTTGCTGATGCAACCGATGGCTGGCGATCAAATCCAGTTCATGAAAGCCGGGATCATGGAGATTCCCGATTGCTTCATCATCAATAAGTCCGATGAAAAGGAAGCAGCAGAGCGCACTTTCCATGCATTACGGGCCAGTCTGCAACTGATCCGACCGGGGGAACGCAAGCTTCCCATTTTTCGAACCAGCGCCATTACCGGTCTGGGTCTAACGGAGGTTCTGGATTTCTGGGACCGATTGCTGGGCGAGAAGAGTACGGCGACCGAACGCGATGCCTCTCTTTATCGCCGGGAGGCTTATTATTTCGAAAAATGGGTCAAAGATGAATTCGGTCGTCACGGGCTGCACCTGCTGCAAGGTTTGGGCGGGGCCATGCAATGCATGAACGAGGCGGGTGGTTTTGATGCCGCGCAAAGAGCATTCCTGGAATCCACAGCCGCACAGCGCACCGTGCTAGAATCGGGAATCCGGCAGAACATGGCGCATACCGATATCTAGAATGTTTCGGAGGCCGGGCTGGCGGCAGGAGCCCATTTGCGTCGTAGCTAACGGGCCAAATCGTCGGTTGCATTGCCGGCGCCCAAAGTAGAGGCTCCCAAATACCAGCGTCCACAGTTTTGGATTGGCTTGCAACAGCCTTCGCATCAACTGACCAGCAATGGAAACCATCGGACTGGTATTTGGCGGCAAATCCCCGGAGCATGAAATCTCCATCCTATCCGCGCGCAATATCTATAGCATTCTTAAAGAGATTCCCGTGGATGTGCAAAACATCTATCTGGATCGAAAGGGAGCTTTCTATTTAATCGAAGGCCAGGGATTTCCGGCTGAATCGGAACTGGAATTGTTGGAATCTATTGAAGACGACAGCGTGTCCATGGATCTGGGCAGACCGCGCGCCATTGCATTGTCCCTGCATCCGGGCACAAAAGCTCCGCTACGACGAATGGATAATCAAGTTTCCGTATTCCTGGATTCGGTGTTCTGCATCGTCCATGGAAATACCGGCGAAGATGGCATTTTGCAGGGGCTATTTCATTGCCTGGACCTTCCCTTTGTGGGCTGCGATGTGTTCGCTTCTTCGCTGGGTATGGATAAATCGGCCATGAAAGTGCACCTCGAACGAGCAGGCATTCCATCAGCAAAATACAGGGTAGCGCTGGCCCATCAAAGAAATTCCCTGGATCTCGCCGAAGTAGAAAAGAGCCTGGGCTATCCAATGTTTGTGAAGCCCGCCCGTCAGGGATCGTCCGTGGGAGTCAGCCGGGCTACGGATCGGGCCGGTCTGGAACGGGCTCTGGAAGAAGCCTTTCGTTTTGATACCTGCGTTTTGGTAGAGGAGCAAATCAACGGAAAAGAGGTAGAATGCGCGGTACTTGGAAATGAATCGCCGGAGGCCAGCATCATAGGGCAGATCATCCCGAAAGATCAGTTCTATTCTTATGAATCCAAATACCTAGATGCGGATGGCGCCAAGCTACTTATTCCTGCAGATATCACCGAGGAAGAATCGAAGACCATTCAGCAACTGGCAAAGAAGACTTTTGCGGCCATGTATTGCGAAGGGCTGGCCCGCATCGATTGCTTCTTAACCGAAGATGGAACAGCATACATTAACGAGATAAATACTCTGCCCGGATTTACAAACATCAGTATGTATCCGACTCTCTGGGAAAAGAGCGGGCTACGCCGACCCGAATTGCTGCGAAAGCTATTGGATCTGGGTTATGCACGAAAGAAACGTCAGGATTCCCTGGCAACGCGCCACTAGAACTCGAGGATTAGCGACAAAGCTACTAAGCCTGTGATCGCCCGTCGGCTCACGAAGTAATGGTGAGCACCATCGAAGGAGTATTGGCAGCAAGGCATCCGCGGGGGACTGGTATCCCCCGGCGGCATTCCTGAAACTGGTTCCGATTCAGGATTGTATGCCAGCTTCTTTGAGATGCTTTCCAATTCGAAAGAACAGAATGTTGAAGAACATTCGGAAATCCGAAAACAAAGATCGAAACGGCGCCTTGAATGTGGCCGGCTTATTCTTTTCAATTATGAAATGGCCAAACCAGGCAAATCCATAGCCGGATACCGGCATCAGAAGTAGGAGCCAGTAGTTCTGCAGATAGATAGAAATCCCGGCTATGATGAAAACTCCGGCCGTTCCCAGGAAGTGCAAGGTGCGATTTAATGGATCGCGGTGCTCTCCCAGATAGAAGTGCCAGAATTCTTTATAGGTGGCCCACTCTCCAGCAGGCCGGGTTTGCATTGTTGCACTTTCGGTTGTCATATTTCCCCCGGGCGCATAGGCGCGCTTTGAACGACTCTTCTCCAATGGCTCTGCATTGGATTTTCTTACTATGATTTAAATATACCAGGGGACCGGCATTGAAAGCAAGCGTAAAACGATTTACGCATAGCCCGGCGCATTGATCCTCCGGCCATGGATGTTGCCAGCATAGGATTTCTGGGTTTTGGCAAAATGGCGCAGTCCATTGCCTCCGGTATTGGGACTACCGCCAAACTGCATTACTTCGACCCTGCTCCCGACGATGCCTCCCTGCACGCCACTGCCCGCAAAATGAACGTCGCTCCTGCTCCCACCGCTCGAGAGTTGGAGACCGGGGTGGATCTGCTGCTTCTTTGTGTTAAGCCCGGCGACATGGCGAGGGCGCTGTCCACACTGGAAGGGAATAAGTCCTACATTACCATCGCGGCCGGACTTTCGGTGGATACTGTGGTTTCCTCGCTGCCCAATCCATCGGCGCGTGTTGCTCGGGTCATGCCTAACCTGGGGGCCACCATCGCTCAGTCGGTATCGGGAGTTTATTGTACCGATGCAGCATTACTAAAAACGACTCTGAGTATCTTTTCCTCTGTCGGAATGGCATTCCAGGTTCAAAAAGAGGAACTATTGCATGCCGTAACCGGGCTGTCGGGATCGGGACCGGCTTATGCATTCCTGTTTCTGCAAAGCCTGGGAGAAGCGGGCATTCTCCAGGGTCTGCCGGCGGAGCAATCCTTTGAAATGGCCGCCCGAACGGTGAAGGCCGCTATGGATCTTTACCTTGAGAACCGGGAGCATCCGGGGCAATGGATTACAAAAGTGAGCTCCCCCGGGGGTACCACCATAGAAGGCCTGGCCACTCTGGAAGACCATGGCTTTCGGGCCGCTGTTATCCGTGCAGTAGAGGCCGCTGCCGAGAAGAGCAGACAGCTCGGTGGCTGAGTTTTTTCCTTGAGCGGGCATGTTCGATGGCAATGCTGCTCCAAATGAACGCAGAATCCGCCTTTCAGATTTTTGAAACCACCATTCGCGATTACCACAAAGAGGACAACGTGGATGCAGAGCTTCGAAATCCCCACCCGGCGGATTCCCTGGAAGCATTGCTTTACCGCAAGAACTGGATCGACACAGTGCAGTGGCATCTGGAGGACATTGTCCGGGAGCCTACTATTGATCCGGTGCAAGGCCTGGCATTAAAGCGTCGTATTGATAGCTCCAACCAGGATCGAACGGATCTAGTGGAAAAGATCGATGATGTTTATCTGGAACTGCTGTCCGACGCTCGTCCCAATGCGGATGCTCGATTAAACACAGAAAGCCCGGGCTGGGCGATGGACCGACTTTCCATCCTTGCGCTAAAGATTTACCATATGCAGGAGCAGGTAGAACGCACCGATGCATCGGCCGAACATATCCGGAAATGCCAGGCGAAATTGAATGTATTGATGGAACAAAAATCGGATTTGATCCAGGCGTTCGATGAGCTAATCGAGGATATTCGCCAGGGTAAGCGATACGCCAAGGTGTATCGGCAAATGAAGATGTACAACGACGAATCTTTGAATCCGGTGCTCTACGCGAAGAAAAAGGGCTAAGATGCATCTATTGATCCTTAGATTCTCCGCCATGGGCGATGTGGCGCTACTGGTGCCGGTTTTGAGCGCCCTGGCAGGCCAGTATTCCAGTATTCGCATGACTCTTGTGACCCGCCGCGCATTTGAGCCTTTCTTCTTTAACATCCCCGGCGTGGAAGTGATTGGCGTGGATTTGAAGCTTCCCCAGTACCGGGGGCTGCGAGGGATCTATCGATTGTACCGGGAACTGAAGACTCTGGGGCCCTACGATCATGGCATCGACGTTCACGGATCCACAAGATCCCGGCTGCTCCGTCTACTGTTCCGTCTCCAACGATTGCCCTTCGCCAC
>JAGRNC010000026.1 GCA_020440935.1 Leptospiraceae bacterium
TAATGAATCGATTGTCCGAATCCAGAGTCATGCGACTGTCCAGTTCGCCTTCCTGTGCTCTTTCTATAATAGAAAGAACCTGGTCCTCTGCTGCCACTTCTTCGGTGCGATCCATCCATTCCGCCACGATACCCATTCGATTCCCTTTTTCGTCCAGAATGGGACTGAACACTTGATTAAAGGTCCTGCCACCGATGTGGACGGTACTGAAATGGTTCCCGCGAAGGTTATCCAGAATGTTCCGAATCCGCTGTGGATCTTTATGATATCGATGGATCGTGTCCCCAATGATAGCGCCGGCAGAAAAGAAAGGCATCTCCTTCTTGATATCAGCCTCTGCGCGTGCGAACATGCCGCGAATAATACCATTCATATAGGTCACAATATGATCGTTGTCGGCGATCATTATGTTTGTTGACGCATTTTCCACGGCGGCGCGGAATACGGCGGCGGTCTGAAATTGCTTTTGAAGCTGCTCGCGCATACTATCAATGTAGCCGCTGAGAACGCCAAGTTCATCTCTGGATTCATCCAGGGCGCTGGTTTCCAGATCCCCGTCGGCGATTCGCTGGACGTTTTCGGATACTCTTACAATGGACTTGTTGATTCTATTACCAAGACTGAGTACAAATAGTCCCAGCGCAATCAGGATGGCCAGGGCAAGGATAATGAGCGCGATGCTTGAATATCTGAAAATTTCAGAGGAACTGTCGAAGGAATGATGCGCATCCGCTGTACGCTCCTCAATCATCTTACGGGCCGCAATAGCCATTGGATCGATGGCCCGGTATAACGAGGGGATTTCTTCGGTGAGCTGCTCCCGATCTCCGGCTCGTATTAGCTGCGCTGCGCGATCCAGGGCCTCATCTGCCGCGCTACGGTGCTTTTCCAGATCTGCCAGAAGTTGAGCTGTTGCCGGATCGTTTCTGCCTTTCAGCGAAGCCCAGGAATCGTTGGATTTTTCTCTGGCCTCACGCAGCCTGCCCAGACTTTCCTGGGAGCCCAGGGCGCCGTCCCGGAACTTCTGCACCGATTCAATACTATCCACGGAATAGCCAGTATAGAATTGGAATAGTTCGGTAAGTGGTTTTACATCGTTATTGAACAGATTTTCGACTTCGCCATGCATTGTTCTGCTGACATAGAAACCGGCCAGACCGTTCAATAGAATGGCTCCACTGGCAAGCACCAGCAACAGAGTAAGTTTTCCCCGGATGCTTCCTTTTCTGACAACACTCATACGGACCCTCGCGTATAGTAATTTCGGAACCTTTTATTCAAAATCGTGGAGAAGAATAGAAAAAAATCAAATTCCCTCAAATTGCAGTCCGTTGCTACCGGCTGTTCCGAAGTGCTGGTAGTGCGCTATAGCAGCACAACTAATGATCTGCCGGTTTGTCGCCCGATGCTGGCCCCGCCAGGGCCGATGTTTCCTGCTCATCTTCCAATGGTTCGTCTTCGCCCCACTCATTACCGGCCAGGTCCAGGGATTCGTGGACTCGGGAGAGCTCTTCTAGATTCAGCACCATATTGGCTTTTAGAAGTACAATGAATTCATCATCAACGCGTGCAATTCCATCCATGAAATCCGTGCGGATTCGCGCTCCCAGGTCGGGGGTGTGCTCAATGTTTTCGGATGGTAGCCGCAACACTTCATTGACCGAGTCCACAAATAGGCCCAGAGTCTCTTTGCGGTCCTCGCCAGAGAACTCCACGACCAGGATACAACTTAACTTGCTCACTGGTGCCGCTTTGCCCCAGAGCCGGGCCATAAGATCGATTACGGGCACCACATTTCCCCGTAGATTCAAAACACCTCGGATATGTTCGGGCATCAATGGGATTCGCGTTAAAGTCTGATTCTCGATAATCTCGCGGAGGTAAGAGATATCCAGACCAAAAACCTGGTCCCCACAATTAAAGGAGAGGATTTGCTTTTCTGTTTCCATATTCTTAAAACTTCTCAAATTCGCTATCGTCGCTTACTGGCGAACTGGATGACTTAAAAAATTTGTTTGCTTCCACCGAAGTTGGTGCGCTGGATTGGGGCGATCGACTGGAACTGCTCGAACGTCTGCCCGAATTTGCCAGCTTAAAGAAGGATAGATTATCCATTAGAGAGTCCGCCTGTCCCGATAGCTCTTCGGCGGTGGCTGCCAGTTCCTCCGCCGACGATGCGCTTTGCTGCGAAACCTGGCTTATTTGCTGAATTCCAGAATTGATTTGTTCGGAGCCGTCCCGTTGCTGGCGCGAAGAAGCTGCGATTTCTACGACCAGGTCGGCCGTTTTCTGGATTCCCGGAAGCATCTCTTCGATTAATCGACCTGCCTTTTCTGCCACAGCCACGGAATTGGCTGCAATTTCGCTGATTTCTTGCGCCGATCCGCGGCTCCGTTCAGCAAGCTTGCGCACCTCGGTAGCCACCACCGCAAAGCCCTGTCCGTGCTCGCCGGCTCGGGCTGCTTCAATGGCTGCGTTCAAGGCAAGTAAATTGGTCTGGTATGCAATATCCTGTACGACATTGATCTTATCTGCGATTTGCTGCATGGCCTCGATGGTGCGGCGTACCGCTTCGCCGCCTTCGGTGGCTGCATTGGAGGACTCCTGTGCGATCTTTTCGGTTAGCCCGGCATTTTCCGTATTTTGAACGATGCTCGATACCATCTCTTCCATCGTAGAGGAGCTCTCCTCCACGTTGGAAGCAAGCTCGGATGAGTTCTGACTCATGGTTTGCGCCGAAGCATTCACCTGTTGCGAAACCTGGTTCAACACATCCGCATTTTCGCGGACTTGAGTAATGATGCCCGAAAGCCGTTGTACCATATTTCTTAGCGATCCCATTAGCTTTCCGATTTCATCGTTTGAAACCGATTCCACCTGGTGGGTTAAATCGCCTTCGGAAAGCCGATCCGCAAGTACCACGGCCTCTCCCAGCGGTCTGGTGATGCTGCGAATGGTCATAAAACCCAGGGCCGCTGCCACCAGAATCCCGGCTATGATGCTGGCGACGGTAATCTCAAGAATTGCATAATACTCATCGTGTTCCTTGTTGTACTCCTGTTCCGCAAGCTGACCTTCCATTCGCACGAGACTGTCGATGGACTTACCCACGGGCTCGTACAGAGGACTAACCCTGGTCTCCAGAGTTCGGCGGGCCGCCTCTGCATCGTCGCTCTGCAGCTGGGTTTTTGTGGCTTGAAACCCCGCGTCGCGGAGTTGCGGATAGTCCGATCCAAATCGTTGAGCAATTTCCTTTTCTTCGCCATCGAGGTCAGTTCTTCTGAATTGCTCCCAGGTCGCATCGATCTCTTTGGTGTTTCGTTCAACGATAAGAGATTCCTCCTGTACAAATCGGGGATCCGGATTCGCCGCAGCAGCCGTAAGTGCCAGTCGGTTTTCTAGAAGTAATGCGCGAATACGTCCTAGTTGGGCGGAGGGAATGGTTCGATCGTTGTATACCGATCGTAGTCCCTCCACAGCGCTGTTCATCCCATACAGACCCAGACCACCGATCACCAAAAGTAAGATGCTGAGCAAACCCAGGAGAAAGGACAATTTGACTTTTACACTTAGATTTTTGAACATTTAGATTCCTCCTGGCCCGGTCGGCGACGGCGCGACTCCGGCAACGGCCAGAGCCGGTTCGGGCGCAGGGCCGCCGTCCAGACCCCTTCGCGCACCAAAGAAAGTGGCAACGTCCAGAATATAGGCGATCTGGCCGCTACCAAGAATGGTTACTCCGCTTACTCCTGGAAGATTGGATAAGATTCTGCCCCCGGATCGCACCACAGTCTGGTACTCTCCCAGTAATTCATCCACCACCAGTCCGATGCGACGTTGTCCCTGTTTAATAACAATGAGCTCATTGGCCTTCTGCTGCCCCAGTTGAAAGGCCCCGGGTAAATGTACGATCGGAATCAGTTCTCCGCGAAGATTGATAAAATTACCGGCGCTGCCAGTGCGTTTATGGGCAGAAAGCTCCGTACATTCGAATACCGTGTCCAGTGGGACCACAAAATGGATCCCCGAAGCTCGAACAAGAAAGCCGTCGATAATGGCAAGGGTGAGGGGAAGCCGCAGGCTAATGGTCGTACCCTGGCCTTCCACGCTACTGAGCTGCACAAAAGTGCCTCCCAGGGATTCAATGCCCTGTTTGACCACATCCAGGCCGACTCCGCGTCCGGAATACTCGCTCACCGTGTCCCGGGTAGAGAAACCAGCATGGAAAATGTACTCTTGAAGCTGAGTCGGATCCACTTCTGTGTCTTCGGTAATAATTCCTTTCTCCAGGGCTCGCCGTCTCACGGCCTCGGCGCTGATTCCCTTTCCATCGTCGGATATTTCCACCACAACATGGCCCATATCTTGAAAGGCTCGCAGCTCAATGGTTCCCGTATCCGATTTTCCTACGGCGATTCTCTCTTCGGGAGTTCCCAGTCCATGGTCGATGCTGTTTCGCACCAGATGAATCATGGGATCCTGAATTCTTTCCACTACGCTTCGATCCAGCTCGGTTTCCTCGCCGGACAACTTTAGTTTTACTTTCTTATTCAGGTTGGCCGCTGCATCGTGCACCACGCGTCGCATCTTTTGAAAAACCGTTCCAATCTCCACCATGCGCAGACTCATGCTTTGTTCGCGCAGATCTTCGATTAGCCGCTCTATAGTATCGGTGGAGGCACCCAGGGAGGCATCTCCCGAGGAACGGGATAGTTGTCGCAGGGTCTGGGATTGAATCACAAGCTCGCCCACAAGATTGATCAGCGAATCCAGTCTTCCTGCATCCACGCGCAGGGTACTCTGGATCATACCGCTCTGTTTGCTCGCTTGCGGACTGGCGCTCCCCGCTGCCGGTAACGCTACCTGCTGTGCGGATTTGGATTCGGGGCTGTGGGCCGGCTGCGCCACAGGACTGGACGGATTACTTGCCGGGGTCGCGGCTTTGCTCTGTCCGCTGGCTCCTAGCGAACGTAGCCACACATTGTCATCAAACGGCATTTCAGACCAGATTTGCAGCAAGCGTTGGCGAGATTCCGGAAGTCTTTTTATGGAAGCTTCGTAATCGGCCGCCGAACTATTGCCCGTATGGATAAGCAGGATTCCATCGTCGCGAATAAACTCGAATGCATCCTCCACGGCCGATCCGGGCTCGTCAGATCGAAGCAGGATTTCGTATCCCAGGTAAGATTTCTGTGGATCAAATTCGGACGAAGCCGGCATGCCATCCAACACAGAGTACACGCAAAGCAATTCGCCGAGATTCGTCAGAAAGCGAATGAAGTTTAGCGGGTCCAGGCCAGATAAGAAAGCATTCGCATTGGGCCGAAATGAGATATGATAGCAGCCGGCCAGATGTTGCAGGGCCGGTCCTTCCGATACGCTCTCTGAAACGGTTTCGCTGGCGGTGGGGGCGACATCGGTTTTCTTGGCCACCGTTCCAATGCTTTGGAGTCTGGCGGCGATCTGTTCGCGCAGGGCAGAATCTTGTTGTTCCACTGTATCGGAAAGCGTACCGGTAGCTCCTTCCTGAAGCTCTGCCGCAGCTAGAGCCTGAATGTGATCTCTACAGGACAGAAACAAAGGCACATCGGATGCCGAAAAGAGCGGGGGCTCATTTCTATATTTGTCCAGGAGATTCTCCAGAACATGCGCGAACCCTTCCAGGCGTCTGGCCTGAAAGATTCCTGAATTTCCTTTGATTGTATGTAGGACCCGAAACAGCGCATCCAGTTCGGCTGGCGTGGTTTCTTGCTGTAGTTGGAATAGACTCTCTTCCATCCGGTCCAAAAGGTCCCGAATCTCGATCAAGAATGCCTTCTGAATCTCATCCATGTTCATGGATGTTTTCCTCCCATGATGGAGTATTTATTTCTGCTGTAAGTGAGTAGAAGTGATTCTTTTGTGGCTGTACTGACCCTAATTACATCGCGCAGGGAGCCCAGGACTCCGGCCACATCCAGAGTCTTGAGCACTGGCCTGGAATGGTTCAGGAAACGGACTGTTGTCCCGGAGGAGACCGCGTTTCTCTTGATTTGAAGCAATAGTTGAAATCCGGCAGAGTCCAGCCTTTCTACTTCGGCCAAATCCAGGGCAATGTTCTGACCCAACATAGGCTGCAGAGTTCTCCAGATATTCGCCGCATTCTCCACCGTCCAGGCTCCGGAAGCCTTTAGTTGAATACCCTGCGCACTTTCTTGAATCTTTTGCAGCATGTTATTTTCCGTTAATCCAGCGGACAAATCTTCTGCATTACAGCTACTAGCTGACTGGGAGCGAATGGCTTTACGAGCCAGGCGCGGGCGCCCGCCAGCTGTCCCTGTTGCTTTTTTTCCTCTTCCGACTCGGTGGTTAACATAATGATCGGAGTAAATCGGGCGTTTTGGTACCGGTCATCGTCGCGAATTTTTTCAATCATCTGGATGCCATTTAGATTGGGCATGTTGAGATCCGAGAGAATCGTATCGAATTTCTGATTCTCAAGCTTATCCAGAGCATCCTGGCCATCCACCGCCTCCTCAACGGCGTAACCGGCTCCTTCCAGAGCCATGCGAGTGAAGGAGCGCATGGAATTGGAATCATCAATAATCAGAATCTTTTTACTCATAGAATTTCCTGTGGAACGGTTTACATTGGCCCCGCTCTCTCTGCTTCATTTTTGCATCAAACTGTACAATGTTGCAACTCTTTTCCTGTTAAAGGGCGGTAGGACAGAATTTCCACAACCTGTTCCAGCTGGCCAACTTCATAGATAAGAGTGGAACGTAACGATATATCCGTGCGCATCCCTTTGTTTTCCGACCCGCAAATCTTTGCAGGCGGGTACAGTCCTCGGATTATCGGCGAAGCCGGAAAAAGGGGGGAGCGTTTGCCCGGCAGCGACGTTTCCTGTCGCGACATAAGCGTTGGAACGGTAGGGCGTTGTCTAACGATGGATCAGCGAACCAATATACTGCGGTATGCGGTCCAGCGGGAGTACGGTGCCCGCCGCGCCTATTCGGATTCCTTCATAGGGCATACCAAAGACGATGCAGGATTCTTCATCCTGGCAACAGGTGCGGCCTTCCGATTTGCGAATCTCCAATAACCCGGCCGCTCCGTCTGCGCCCATACCTGTGAGTAGAATTCCTGCGCTGAGTTTACCTGCGTACTTTGCCACAGAGTGGAACAATACATCTACCGAAGGACGGTGTCGGTTCACTGGATCCCCCTGGTGAATCATCAGATGGAAGCCCGCTGCATCGGGACGAATCTCCATGTGATAGTTGCCCGGGGCCACATAGGCGGTGGAGCTCTTCAGGTTTTCGCCGTCCCGTGCCTCCTTTACATTAATGACGCATAGCTGGTCCAGTCTCTGAGCGAATGCCTCGGTAAATTTTTCCGGCATATGCTGAACAATGACTATGGGCGGCAGGGGAGGGCGAAGCGCTGTAAGGATTGTTTCCAGAGCTTGTACGCCTCCGGTGGACGCTCCGATGGCAATGAGCCGGCAGGGCAATCGGCTACGGGGATCATCCAGCAGCGCTTCCAGACTGGAAACGGGCGGCGTGGCGACCGATCCGCCGGTTCCTGTGGGCAAATGTTTTACATTCCCGGCCGATCCCGCACTGCGAACAGTGGCTGCAGCTGTACGAATCAGCGATACCACGTGGCTCTGGATTTCTCCCAGAAACTGCTTCACGGCCAGCTGAGGCTTTGCGATAATCTCGATGGCTCCGGCTTCCAGGGCTGCAATTGTGCTTCTGGGTAACTCGCCGGCCACCGAAGAGCAAACGATGATCGGAGTATCCTTTTGCCTTTTACGTATTTCTCTAATGAAGGCTATGCCGTCCATTCGCGGCATTTCAATGTCGGTGATGATTACATCGGGCCATTGCTTTTCGAATTTAGTAAGAGCGAATAGGGGATCGGATGCGGTATACAGGACATTAATATCGGGCTCTTCGCTTAGCAGTTGCTTGAAGGTCTCCTGCACCACTGCCGAATCGTCTACTACTGCTACCTGAATCATTTCTTTGCTACATTGATTGGTTTCATCCAGACTTCGCCATTCCAGAGATGAAACAGAATGTTCCTGCCCTGGATACCCCCGAGATGCTCCTTGTGAATTCGAAACCCCTTCAATTCGAGCAATTCCCGGGCGGTAGCCACATTCATGGCGCCCACCGATCGATCGTTGGAACCATCGCCCACAAAGCTGCCTCCGCCGAACAGCTTCACTTGAAAATCAGCGGGCGCAGTTCCCATCTTTCGAATGTTACGCAAAAACAAATCGATGGCATCATTCACATAACGCGCTTCCTGGCCGGGCTCGGGATCTTCCTGATTCTTTCGCCGGGGCAATAACGAATGACTCATTCCGCCCACGCATAACTCAGGATGCCAGAGGCAAATGGCTACGCAACTTCCAAGAATGGTACGAATGCGGGTGGTGGCATCGCCCCAGAAAAACTCTCCTGGTTGGAGAAAAATGTCCAGTACAAAGTCCGGTTCGCGGGCGGGCATTAC
Organism: Leptospiraceae bacterium; assembly: GCA_020440935.1. GTDB lineage: Bacteria > Spirochaetota > Leptospiria > Leptospirales > Leptonemataceae > UBA3465. Next base: position 8,506 of record JAGRNC010000026.1, read on the forward strand.
ATTGTCTCAGGATGTTTATACACTGGCCGGTTGCGGCCGGGCAGAAATATGGGAATCTATGCCCGCCGATCGCATCTTCCAATAGACTTCACAAATATAATCAATGCATTCGGCCTGTGTTTTGGCTTTCACTTCGTCCGGCCCCCAGACATAGATTCCATGATTCCGCACAGCAACGGCCGGGCTATCCGGGAAACGTTCCATGGCCTTTCGCAGCGATTCGGTGAGTTCGCATTCGCGCGGTGTATTGTCTACCACCGGAAGCTCAAAAGTGTCATAGTATCCATGCCCCAGAATGCCTTTGATCATTTCCAGCTGCGTGAATTCCAACACGGAAAGCTCTTCGTCAATGCGTCGAGCAAGCATGGTCATCAAAACGACATTGGCCGAATGCGAATGGAGTACCGCTCCGGCATTGCGCAGTTCGTAGGCCGACAGAAATAGAGGAGCACATTCGGTAAGTTTGAGATTGGGATTTGCCGGACCTTCCTGGACATTTCCTTCCAAATCAAGTACGTAGCAATCCTCGGGGCGAATCTTTTCTTTTTCAACACCGCTGGGAGCCATGTAGATACGGTCGTCGCGACGGATGGAGATTCCTCCGCCCGTGCCGGACACCCAGCCCAGCCGATAGAAGTTCTGACACATCTCGCTGATTATGGTTTTTGGATCTGACATTGTTGTTCCTTTTCTACGACTCACCGAGCAACCTAATAAGAGGTTTCAAAACTAAGCCCGGACTGCTTCTCAATAAAATCAAGGTTAAAAAATCTCTCCCTGATTTTTTGCTGAAACTGGCGCTCGTGAAAATAATTATACCTGTACGCAGATGCGGAAGCGCCGGTAATATTGGCCAGATAGAAAATCAGCCCGGCTACTCCAAATACTATGGAGCCTCCATGACCGGTGTTTGCGCGGTTTTCCAGCGAATATAGATAAGCGCCGCCGCCCAGAAATAGCCCATTCCAGAAAAAAGCCAGCGCCGCATCGCTGTACTGTTCGGTATACACATGGCCGGCGCCGGGAAGCAACATTGCCAGACCGCCCGCGATCCAGGGCGATTTCCGCGGTACACGATCAAACTCCATCAAATCCGTGCGCACCCGGCCAATGAGAAGTCTGAGATCTTCCTGGGATGTCTGCTTTTGCAGATCCGCCAACCCTCGCGAGGCAGCATCATAGTCGCCATGGTCCAGATAGACTGCGAGCCCCAGCAGCCGTCCCACGTCTTTCTGTCGGTCGCTGGCATCGCTGAGCAACAGTTGATCCCGATCAAATAATACCGAATTGTAGTGGCGCTCGGGGATTCCGGAGAACATGCGAAGCAAAAAAGAAGCCCCGGAGTGGCGATTGATTAAAGCATCTCGAGCACGATCGAACTTTCCCTCATGCATTGTAGCTAGCGCAAATCGTTCCGCGCAATCATTGGACCGATCGAATTCGGGGCGATAATAGGATAATGCGGCAAGGTCGTATTTGCCCGAAACAAAGAGCGCGTCTCCCCTGGGATCGTCGCAGCTATTGGGTTCGGCCGAGTACGCTACATGGGCGCAAAGAAGGAACAGCGCAAGCGCAAGATATGGGTTGCATTGCTTCAAAGCCGTCCGTAGCATAGCAACGATGGTTTCAGAAGAGTGTTCTCTACAGCAACCGGAAAACCAGAGGAAATCCGACCCTCGAATCCGCCCCGGATCCGATTATTCGGCGACGGCGCACAGCCGGACTTTGCGGTGTCTTGGTCTATGTCTTCTGACGTTTAGTAGTTTTCTAACCCAATGCGCAAGCGCAGAGGAAAAAGAAGCTCCGGTGGGTCTGGGATTGCTGGATGCATTGATCGAATACCATAGAACCACAGGAACTCAAATCGACGGGCCCCGCTGTCCCATGTATCCTTCTTGTGCCGGTTTTGCTCACCGAGCCATTCGCCAGGAGGGATGGAAAGGTTTCTTCCTTACGCTGGAGCGGCTTTTCTTTCGGGAAGGCGGCGACCTGTCCACTCGATACCCCGTGGCCCCCCGTTTTCTCTCGGAAGATCCCCGCTACTTTGATCCAGTGGAGGCGAGCCTGGGAGAGCGCCCGAGGTTGGCAGATCCCATCTATCTGAGCCATTGAGCTTACCTTTTATCCTTCCTGCTCTGCTATCACCTGGAGCAGATCCTCGAGACAAAGGCTTCCGCTAGACCCGTTTTCTCGCTTGTCACAGGGACATAATACGCTAAAATCGTGGTACTGATGGATTCTATCCCCTCCGACGGAAAAGACTTATTGCAATGCCTGAAACGGCACCCGGCCTACGAGCACCTAAACGATCCCGATTTCTTCGTAGATTATCCCATTATGCACAGCCCATTGGCCTTACCAGGAATGGCCAGGGCGGTGGAATATCTGGATACAGCTCTCAGCCAGGATCAGCAAATTCTGCTTGTAGGAGACCGGGATGTGGACGGGGTCAGCTCCACAGCCTTGCTACAGCGTTTCTTGCTACTTCGAAAAAGGCAGTCCCGGCCAGGACCTCAAAATGGCCCAGGAAATCCAGAATCGGTGCAGGCCCCGGCAGACCAGACGGAATCGTCGCCCGGCAAGGCTGTGGAATTGGTGCAGACCCTCGTATCGGATGAAGGAGACGACTATGGTCTGGCAGGTCATTTTTTAACCAGGATTCTGGAATCCACAGCGTCGCTCATAGTACTAATGGATATGGGTAGCGCGCATCTGTCCGAGATTCAGTCCATCCTGGATACCGGCAAAAAGGTAATCGTACTGGATCACCACGTCATCTCGGATCCAACGGCGATTCCGGATTGTGGCTTTATTAATCCCCGCTTGCTGCCCTATCTAGAAAGCCTCGAGCATGAAGGAAAGATTGCAACGGTGGGTCTGGTATTCAAATTGCTGGCGGCTTATGCACTCTTTCACACAGGCCTCTGGAATCGGATAGAAGTCCTGCTCCAGACCGATGGTAATTATCATCTTTATCGAAACGGGGCCTTTCTATATTCATCCGGCGCTTCGCTGGATCAGCCATCTATCATTCCCTCCGAGCTGCAGAACTATTTCCCCGCCGCGCTTACGGATCCTTCCACCGCAGCGCTGTCCATTCAGGAAGCTCTTGCGCAGGCCGCGGCCAACGGTGGTGAGGATCGAATGATGGAGAATGGACTATTCACTATCGCCAATCCGGAAATCCAGATTATCCAGGAATCCGATCTTGTGGGTGAAGATAGAAAGCAGAGCGCTCCCTGGTTGGAATCTATGGAAGGCCGATTGCGAGCAGGGCAGTATCTGTTTTCTGCCTCCGTGATGCAGCGGCCCCGCCTTCTGGAGTTTTTGGTGGAGCATTCCGATCTGGCGGCCATCGGTCTGGTTACAGACATGGTTCCACTCCGGGGCGAGAATCGCACGGTTGCCCGGCTGGGTATGCGACTGAACAGTCTGCTGGGCACGGTCATTCCAGAGCCACAATTTCGTCCTGGACTCAGTAGCCTTTATTCTGCGCTTCGCATCGATCGAACCAACTGGAGCGGTCGTGACTTTGGCTGGAAAATTGGGCCCGTATTGAATGCGGCGGGACGCATGGGGGAAACACATCTAGCCCTGGCATTGCTCTGCAGCGGTGAGCAAGAAGAAGCCGATACTCTGGCGCGGAAGCTTGTACGGTTGAATGAAAGGCGAAAGGATCGTACTCGCAAGAACCAGGAAATTGTGGATAGATTGCTGGTGGAAAATCCGGAAAGAGCCTCCGCACCCATTATTGTTTGCTATGACGACTCCCTGGAGCCAGGGGTTTCGGGTATCCTGGCTACGCGATTGATGGAACGTTACCAGAAGCCCGTAGTGTACATGAATCCTGATGGCGAACGTATCCGAGGCTCGGTGCGAAGTTTTGGCGGCCTGAGCGCTCTGATGATTCTCGAAGGAGTATCCAGCCATCTACTGCAATATGGCGGGCATCCGGAGGCTGCGGGCTTTTCCCTGGAACCGTCGTCGCTTGCAGCTCTAGAATCGGCCCTGCTTGTTCGAATGAACCGGATCCTCGAAGAGACCGGATGGGATGGCTCCCGCCATGAAGTGCGCGAAGGCGTGGTGGTGGATTTGCCCATTCGCGCATTGAATCGAAATCTATACGAACAAATGGAACTTCTGGAACCCTTTGGGCCTGGAAATCCGGAACCTGTGTTTCGCGTTCACGAACCGGTGATTTCGGAGATCAAATTCCTATCGGGAGGACTTCATGCTCAAATCCAACTGGAAGGCAACCGTTCCATTCGGGCTGTTTTATGGAATCGCGGAGCCTTGCTGCATTCCATAATCGAGTCCATGGGCGTTGACGTATCTCAGAAGATCGTATCTGTGCGACTCCCGTTGCAATGGATGACCGGAACGCTGGAAGCAGACCTATTCCGAGGCGGAAAAAAGCGATCCCGATTTCAGTTCGTCATTCAGGACTTCCAGGAAGTGGAAAGCAGCGCTACTGCTGAAGGCGATCTGGGTCGGTCCGAAACCAGTGGAACAAATCAAGACCGCCCCGCAAGTGCAGAGCTATTTGCTTCTGCCAATCCGCAGGGTTGAACTACAAGGCAACTACCAGGCCGGCCGGTCCTCGCACCGGGCGTGCATCCAATCCAAAGCGTCGCATCCAAGAAAGAATGAGAGCATGGACGAAAGCGGCACCCAGGAAGAATCGTGTAATGGGGAAATAAGAAAAACCCGGCCTCAAACGGGACCGGGTTAGTGGGGAGAGAAGCTTAGCCGAAGGTTTATTGGCCTTCGGTGGGAACCGCATCCTGTTGAATGCTCGGATTCTTGGATGATAGATAGTAAATAACCTGCCACACTTCTTCATTGGAAAGCGGCTGTCCGCCTCGCGCCGGCATTGGTGTTCCGCTGGGAGCCTTGGTCTGGGCCGCCGGGAT
>JAGRNC010000269.1 GCA_020440935.1 Leptospiraceae bacterium
TCTCACCGGACAGACGCGGATTATTGGCCTGACCCTGGGTTTGGCCTACGAAAAAGCACAGTCTCATTGCATCCAGAATTGCGGCGAACGCAACACTGCCTATTCTCTGGCTCTGGCACAATCGGGGAGCTCGGCCAGTTCCGCGTCTACGCTGCTCTACCGATCCGTTCTGCCAGCGGTTCAGCAGATCACGCGGCCCACCGAGTACGAATACGGCATGATCGATTTTGGAATAAACTGGCACCCAATTACTACAGAACAATGGGATCCTTACGTGGGTCTGAAGCTCGGGTTGGGCCTATGTATCGGCGATTACGAATGCAATGTAATCAAGCTATCGCCAAGACTGGGCGCCAGGTATAATCTGGATCCGAGCTGGTATCTATTCTCCGAAATCGAATACCAGACCCGAGTATTTTCCAACAGAAGCGCTGGCTTCGACATATTGTCGGGCCCTGTCATTGGTCCTGCTATTCTTTTTGGTGCGGGCTGGCATCTTTAAGCCCCGGCACTGCCTGATGGAAGGATAGGCCAAACCTTTTGATTTTCATAATACTAGATGGATCTTTACTGGTTCGATCTATGCCGGAGCCACTCGCCAAGACCATCGTAAGCACAATCCCCTGACCCGGGCAGATGCTCAGGATTTCTTTCCGTATTCTAGAATTCTAGCAATCCTGAGGTTACAATAAGAACCGTTTCCCTTTTTTTAAACTTCCCTGAACTTATATGTACTTAGAAACATCAAAATACTCGGGTGGTCCGTAAAGATCGCTTTAAGTACAAAAACATCGTATAGAGGAGAATAATAATGAAACATTTTGTTCTATGCTTTCTGGCGCTTTCCATTGCGTCCAGCCTGCATGCAGAGGATCGCCGATGGTCCTTTTTTCTGGGAGGCGGATTCAGCCAATATCAGTATGAATCCCCCGGCGATCCGGGAAGCATCTTTGCCTTTTCTTCCCTGAATTCTAGTTCCAGCCCCGAGATAAAGCAGTTTCAACAGGCAGTTATTCTGGAATCAGTTACATCTAGTACAATTGAGACCAAAGAGACCCATGGGCGCCTGGGCTTTGAATATCTGTTTGGCGATGGTATGTATTTTGGTCTGAATTTTGGTCTATCCTACGCTTCTGGTAAGGATCGATGCGTGAGCAACTGCGGGGAACTGACCCAACTGGCGCTATTGAACGCCCTTAATGCAGGGGGTACATCGGCCAGCACATTGACGACACAGCTCATTCTTTTTCCCGGATTGTTTAGCATATCCGATTCATCAGACGGTTATTCCACAACCATGTTGGATATCGGATTCAATGGTCATTTTAATCCCAGAGGAACATTCGATCCCTATGTGGGCCTTGATATAGGTGGCGGTATTTGCCAGTTTCCTGGAGTTGAAGGAATTACATGCACGGTAGCAAAGGTCGCGCCAAAGCTTGGCTTTCGCTATAATTTCAGCGAGGCATTCTTTGCCTACCTGCAAACTGAATACCAAATCGAAACATTTCAGATTTCCGGTGGATCCACGTCCGCAAGTGATACCTACGAGAATCCAGTGGCGCTGATTGGCCTGGGAGTTCGCTGGTAGCGAACGCTATCATTCCGGTCCCCGGCGCAGCTTTGCCGGGGGCCTTTGATCGATCTGCTATTGCGCTATACGAACCGATAAAAGACCCGATCCGAGAAGCGAAGCCCTTGTCCCGCTAATTGAGATTGGAGCTGACTCTACTAATCTGCGTAAATGCTATGCGCCCGGTTTAACAACGATTCCACGATTTCCTGCGTCCGCTTCTTGACCTCAGGATCGGCAATACCAAGGAGCAGAATTTTCATTTGGCTCTTCATCGCCGAAAGATCCTCCACCTGATTCAAGAGCAGACGGACCTGGGGCCAAATTTGCTGCACTGCTTTCATAAGGGGAGCTGGACCCTTCTTCACTCTTTGCACAAAGTCATTTAGAAGAAGTTGAATGCGATCGTATCGAATCATCGCCTGTCTGAAACCTGCCAGCCGGGCCGCATCTATCGATAGATTTATGGATAAATGATAAAGCTCATCAGAAGGCTTGAGCGATGGATCCTTGTTCAGGCGGTTCTCTAGATTTCGTAAAGGTACCACTAACTTTTCGTCGGAGTCCAGTTGTTGCAGGAACTGCTTGTACGCATTCTGGTCTCCCGTTTTCTGAAACTGCGCCAATCGCGATCGAATCTCGGTGTATCGCGCAAATCCTATGATCGCGCGCGGCTCTACCTCGCCAAGGTTCTGCGCAGTAGCCGCCTTATTCGAGGAAGTCTCTGGCCGGTGTGCTGCGGCGGATGATGGGGCGGCCGCGGCTCCGCCGGTGGCCAGTCCATCCGAAGGCTCCAATCGGCCCTGGATATTCAGTACGTTTCCGAATTTGTTGAGCAATTCTTCAATGATGTGCTGGTCTTCTCTGAGCGGAGGCAGCACAGGAGCCTGCCGGGGCGGAGGCGCATTGGTTTTGACGCCGCCGCTTGCCGCAGGTTGCTGCTGCGCCGGCGCTGCATCCTGGGCGGGCGCAGCAGAATCAGAATCTGACTCTGCTGAAAAGTTCTCGGGAAAGGCCGATGGCTCTAACTTCTGATGTACATCGAGGTGATTGCCAAACTTATTCAGGATTTCTTCAATTAAGTGGACATCCTCTTGCAGCGGGGGGAGCACCGGCGCCGCGCGTGGGGGCGGAGCATTCGTTTTTACTCCCGCGCTCGCAGCCGCGGGGGCGCTACTTTTTTCCGCCGGCGCAGCCGCCGTTTCGGCCTGTTCTTGAGGTTGGGCCGGCGATCCACCACTCAACGAAGCGGGTAATCTTTCGCCGTTGGGGGTCTTAAGTTTGATTAAGCCCATGTCGGCGGGCTCAAAGCGGGAGGGCGCTTCGACTATGGGACCAAACCGCTCTAAAAGCTCCTGGATTAAATCATGGTCTCTTTCTGGATCAGCCGGTGAACCGCCCGAATTGCCGGATGATGCCGGGCCGTTGGAATTCGCTTCGGCCTTGAGCTCCTTGTGGGCCATTTCGAGAGCCTTGAAGAAATTCTGGGAAACAAATGTGGATAGAGACTGAGCGGGCACCCCCAGCCGGGAAGCAAGGTGCGGTATTTCTTCAATAAGAGCATCTACGTTTGTGGCCCGCTCCACTAATTCTTTTTGTAGGGCGGCCAGAAGTTGCTGCTTTTGCTCGGGACTGCCCGGTCTTTTTCCCAGAACTGAGTGCAGTAGCTTAAAATAAGCGAGATACTGCGCTTTTAGTTCGGGATCCTCGACTGTATCCAGGATAGCCGGTGGCATCAGAGTAGAATTCCTGCATCAGTTGCCTGGTCAACCAATATCGCATACATCAGTACAATGGCCGATCGGGTCCGACCGATGGCATACCGCGGCTGCGGATTAGCGGGATAGCAAATCGGACTGCAGCCTGGCGGTCTTTTTATCTTCAACGATTCGGTACCGCAGATAGGTGTTACAGGTGGCTTCGTTGGTGTAGCGCACCAGGTCATAGTCTACGCGCGGAGAAAGAAAGAAATCTGTGTTTTGCAATCGGTCCTGAATCTCGCGCTTAATGTGTGCGCGGGCCTCCGATCTGCGATCGTAGATTGTAGGAACAACCATATCATTCTTGTATGTGAGCCTCTTATTTTTGTATACGGCCACTGTAAGCTGAATTCGAAAACGATAACCATCCATTGCTGCCACCGGTTGTACCTATCGACCCGGCAAATTACCGATCTAAAATGGGCGGTTCTATTTTTCGAGGATGGAGCGTACTTTTTGCTGTAATTCCTTACCGAGAGCTTCATGATTCTGGGCCCACTGCTCCGAGCCGGAAGGACCCACCTCATTGGTTACAGCCAGGAGGGACAGAAAGGGAATCTTATGTAACTCGCAGAACCTTGCTAGAGCGAAAAGCTCAAGGCTTTCTACTACAGGCCATTGCTCCCAGCCTGGGGCCGAATGCTCCTTCATAGATGGCACAATCTCGGCCAACCTTTCGGGAATGAATTCTTGCTGCACCAGGGAAAGCCCGGCCGTCGTGTTGGACCACACTCGATCAAATTCTTCGCTTGCGACCATAGATTCGCCCAGTGGACCGGGCGCAGAGCGCGCGATAAGGCGCATGGCGGGCACCATCTTTGCTTGATTGCGCAGGGCTGCAGGCTCGAGGAAAAGAAAGTCCCGGCAATAGACGAATTGATTTGAAAGCCTGGTGGGACCGTATGCCCCTACCGAACCGAGAAACAGGATTTCATCTGGATTGTGTTCCCGGGTCAATTGCTCAAGACCCAGAAGACTATCCACAGGTCCAATACCGGTGGATGCCACTCGCACCGAACCTCCGGCAAGGTTCTCTAGATCGCTGG
>JAGRNC010000270.1 GCA_020440935.1 Leptospiraceae bacterium
TGGCCGGCCTGGCATTCCTGGTCGGAATCTATTTTATCGTCATGGCCTTCACGGTAGATGCGGACGATTATATGCCCAGAGCCCAGGGCATCACCGCCAATCGAATTGTAGATCGAAATGGCGTACTGATTGGAGAACTATTTTCGCGTAAGACAGGCACACTCAAGGCCGATCAAATCCCGCCCCGTTTGCGGGATATTCTGCTCTTCGTGGAAGACCGCGATTTTTATTCCCACGGCGGTATTTCTCTAACATCCATAGCACGCGCATTCTTTGCGAACATCGTAAACTTCGGATATTCGCAGGGCGGCTCCACGATTACCCAGCAGCTTTCGCGTGTACTGATGGAAGACTTTGAGAAATCCCTGGGCCGTAAGGTGCGTGAGGCCTCGCTCGCAATGCAGCTGGAATCCAGGATGAGCAAAGATGAGATTCTAGCAGCATACATGAATCAGGTTTATCTGGGCCATGGCGCTTACGGGATGCAAGAGGCATCCAAGTTCTACTTTAGAAAGCCCCTGGCGCAGGCCAATTTTGTGGAAGATCTTATTCTTGCCTGTCTTCCATCCGCGCCCAGTCGTTACTCCCCGGTGCGGCATCCCGATCAAATCGAAGAGAAAATGGACGTGGTATTTGCGGAGATGAAGAAGCAGAACTTCCCATCGCCCAGCAAAGAAGATTACGAAAAGCAAAAGGATGAGGTGTTTCGAAGCATCGATCGCAGTCCATCGGCCAGCGTATTTGGTACTCGCGTCAACGTTGCTCCTTTTGTGTCCGAGCACGTGCGGCTTAAAATCAGGGATTTGCTCGGCGGCGAATTCATGTATGGCAAGGGGCTGACCATTGAAACTACAATCGATGCCAGCTTGCAAAAGGCAGCCACGGAAGAAAGCGAAGCCTGGATTGATGAGGTCGGAAAGTATCATACGCCGGTCATTCGAAAAGATGGAAAGGTGGTGCCCGAATCAGATCCGGCTGTGCTCATTCGTCAGGAATACCAGAAAATGGGAATTGGACCGGTGCTTCTGGGCGGCCCGGCCACTCGTTTGCATCGGCCCCGCTTGCAGACGGCAAGCATTGGCATTCATCCGCAAACCGGCGAAGTTCTATTTATGAATGGGGGCACCAGCTTCAACTCTGGAAATCAGCTCAATCGTTCGGTCATGATGTATAGACAGACCGGCTCATCCATTAAACCCATCGTCTATTCGGCTGGTCTGGAAACAGGAAAAATCAACCCGGCCACCGCACTCGATGATTCGCCGCTGTTCTTCGACGGGGCACGGGGCGCCGATGGCGAAAATTACTGGCTTCCTGAAAACTACACTTCCAGCTACGAAGGACTGATTCCCGCTCGAGTGGCTCTGGCCAAATCCAGGAATATTCCAGCCATCCGCGTAGCCAAACTTGTGGGCTTGCCTCGCCTGGGCGAACAGTTCCGAAAGTTCTTCTTTCATACAGACAAAGAATTCAAAGAGCGATATACGGAAAACCTGACCGTGGCCATCGGCTCCGCCGAAATGAGCCCTCTTGAAATGGCGGTGGCCTTTGCTGCCATATCAAACAACGGAGTTATGAAAAGGCCGTATTTGATCCGGGCCATAAAGGATGCGGACGGAAAAGTGCTCTATAATGGCGCAGGAGAGGATGAATTCGATTTGAAGATTCCTCCGGAATCGAAAGTACTTCCGGGCGATGTGGCCGCCACTCTCACTAGCATGCTCAAGGATGCTGCGGACTACGGTGGAGTTAGTCGGGGCGGTTTCAGTTCTCCAGATCTTGCGGGGAAAACCGGGACTACTAACGAATACCGCGACGCCTGGTTTATCGGCTTCATTCCCGATGTGGCTGCCGCCATCTGGGTTGGTTTTGACAGCCCAAAATACTCTACGAATCGGGGCACCGGAGCTTCGCTGGCCGGACCTCTGTTTGGACGTATAATTCGCAAGACTCCGGCTGATCTGCGTAAAGATACCTATCATTTTGATCCCCAGCCAGTGACCAAAACTGTATGTGCCGAATCGGGGCAGTTACCCGGACCGTACTGTCCCCGTACAAAAAGCGAGATTATGCCTGCTGTGGCTGTGCCCACCGAAGTGTGCGAATTACATAAGAAACCGGAAGCCGAACCGGTGGCCCCGGAGCCGGAGGATTCCGACTTTGATTGATTCCATGATCACAAACCGACGGCGATGCGGAAAGCTATCCGTTCGCGCCAGCTTCCTTGCAACGCTGTTACTCTCTCTTATATTCGTTACCGAACTATCGGCCAACGGAGCCGGGCTGTTTCGCAAGGCCTATTCGGTGGAGACCTCAAATCCCGAAGCAGCCATTAGCTATTATCGTCAGGCGATTTCAGCCGGATTGCCCGCAAACCTGCGTCGCGCTGCGGTCTGGAAGGTCTACTTCTTGTACAAACGAAATCATTATTATATCCAGGCCTATCGGTACGGTAATTCCATTGGCGCGGGCGGTGCGCAGCAATCGGAGATCATGCAGAATGCATTGCACCGATGGGGGATTACATCATCCGATTTTAATAAGCTGGTGCAGGGCTGGGCAAGCGGGAATGGTTTTGCCGATCTGGCAAATCAGATTATTGCGAACCGGAGTCGGCAGGGAGCTGTGCTGGCCGCCGACTTACGCCGGGCCCTGGAAATGGAAGGAAATGCCGCTCTGGCCAGTCGAATCGTTGTACGAAATCCGAACAGCAAAAGCGGCAACGATCCAGACATTGAGCAGGCCGAGTACTTTTATGCCCAGGGAGATTTGCCGGGCGCAGAGCGAGTGCTCTGGAAGCGCATGGACGCATCGGGCTATATCGACGGAGCCGCAAGATCCAGAATCTTATACTTGCTCGGTAAGATTCGCCTGAAACAGGGAAAGGAAGAGGAGGCGATTCGGTACTATCGCCTGGGAGCGGGCTATGCCTCCGATGCGGAATCCAGAAGGATGCTGGCGCTAGCATCCTATCAGCTGTACCGCGATGGAAAAAAGGACGCTGCCTACGAACTGATCGATCAGTTCCCCGAACCGGATGAGGATCGAATGCGTCTGTACTTTCTGGTGGTAGCAGTGGATGCATCCGGAGATGCAAATGCACTACGTCGATTGAAAGGCATGGAAAAAGAGCTCAAGGAGCGAGTACGTTTGGGTCAGGCAGGTTTTCTGGAAAAGAAGGCAGTGGAGATGTTGAACCGTTGAAACAATTACGCTCAAAAGTTCTGGGTGCTCTTTGCGCATCTTTCCTGCTGCTGTCGATTCAATGCGCAACAACGCAAGATACCGGACTCCAGACCGCCAAAAACGAACAAAAAGAAGAATTGGCAAACGATGAGGATCGGTCTTCCGATTCGGGTGTGGAGGATGAATACTTAGAGGAGCAGAGGAAGAATCAAAAGCCTGCGCACATTGACCAGACCGGCAATGATAGCTCCGATGCCTTTGTTATTCCGGGGGACAAATCGGATTCAGATCGGCCGCCTAAAATTGAAGATAATACCAGTCCCAATGCCAAAGAGGACCAGAGCGATCCTTCGAAACCAGAAGATCGGTCCGAACAGAATGCAGTAGATAACGCGAATAAGACAGAAGAACAGATCCGTAAAGAGCAAGAGGCAGCCGCTGAAAAAGCGAGGCTGGAGGAAGAGCGTCGTAGACGCGAAGAAGAACAACGCAAAGAAGAAGAGCGCAAGAGAAAAGAAGCTGAATTGCAGCGGCAAAAGAACGAGGCTACCTTCTATCAGGAAGCCTTCCAGGATCGGATTCGCACCTACGAAATGGCTCTGGAATCGTTTCGCATTTCGAAGCTTAAAGAAGCGCGCGATGCAAAGCTTCCGGCTCTGGATGCCCATTACAATGCATTCTGGAAAAAAGAGTCAGAAGACCGATTTGGAGCGGCCCCCGTTTTTGAGATTGGGGCTAACGTAATTTACGTTGTGGCGTTGAAGGATCCGCTGCAGTATCAGTCATCCCGCCCGGTGCTACAAATAAGTCCGACTGCAGCAGTGGAATGGAAAGATCCTTTGTCGGTCTGGCAGGCGTTGCAGTCCCGCAATGGGCGCTGGATTCTAATGGAAAAAACAGCAGAGGGATATGTTCCGCTCGCGCTGCAGCAGAATGGAAACCAGTACCGAGTGGCCTCGATCATTGTACATTCGTCCGGAATAGTGCGGTTGGAAATCTACAGCCGTTCCAGCTCCCGAAGAGCCGGTCAGTATCACATTCTTTATCCAGTGGAAATCAAACTAATGCAAAAGGGCGGAAACTAGTACCCCATCGCGATCCCCGGATGGAATCCTACTGGCAGAAGCAAGCCCCAGATTAGTTGCTCGATCGTTTGAATACGCCCAGGATGCGCTTGAACAGACCGG
>JAGRNC010000271.1 GCA_020440935.1 Leptospiraceae bacterium
ATAGTTGATCAGAATTCGTTTGAAGTACCGAACCTTTTTCCCATCTGGATTGACTTCGATTCCATTGATGATCCGACGCTCATCGGTGAGTTCCTTCATGATGTACTCACCGCGACCCCGACTGGATTCGAAATCGAAATGCTCGGATGTAACATCGCCCTTAAGAGCATTTTGATTGATATCGCTGAGGGTATACACCTGACCGGTGGGCAATTCATGTTTGAAGGAGCTGATTAAACATGGGTTTACGCTATCATTCTTGATCTCAAATCGGACCGTCACATAGCGACCGCTACCATGCTCCAGGATATTCTGCACCGCTTCTGTAACCATGATCCGGACTGCGTCGGCATCAAGGCCCAGAAGTTCGGCCAGCCGCTTTGCCTGGGTTTTGATCTCATACATTGTTCCATGCCGCTCGTTGATTCGCTTTCCCAGTTCCCGATTGAGCACTTCTTCGCGATCAATCAGGGCTTCGTAAGCGAGTCGGCGAATGGAGGATTGTAGAAAAGGGGATTCCTTGACATAGTTGAGTTCGTCCTGGAGTCGCTTATTTTGCGATTCCAGCTCTTCCAGTCTTTTCTGTAGCTCTTCTAGCGTTACGGTCACACTTCCCCCCTGCCGCAAACCGGCTGATTGTTACACTTCTCCAGAGCCTCTGCGCGGAAAAGAAAAAATCTGACACTGTGATGGATTTGCAGGGCCTCGAAGGAATCCCCGAGTAGCCCCTAACAGCGCCCATTGCCCTCCGGAGCGCGCCCAGGACCTAGTAGGGTTCTTCTTCGGTTTGTCCGGCGGATCGGCGGGATTCATGCTTGTTCAATTCGGTTTCAAATTGCTGGAAGGCCGCATCCGGATCCAGGTTTTCCTGTTTACTGGCCCCTACTCCGCTGGCCGCCTGCTTGATGGAGCGCTGCATCATTTTCAGAACCACTGCGATGCGAGTCTTTTTTTCCTGCGCAAGAGCTGCGTCCTGGCCCGCTTCTTCCAGGTGTTTTCTTAGCCTGACAGCCCGGGCCCGCCATTGATGATCCACAGGATAGAGCAGGATTTTATCGCTTTGAAAATCCAGGGTTTTGAATCCCTGCTTTTTGATGAAGTCTCGCACCTCGTCCTCTTTCTTGTCTGCCAGCTCGGCGGCCACTTCGGAAATTAAGGGAGGTTTGTTCTCTCTAAAATAATAGCGCTCCAGAGATTCGATAATGCGACGCGAAAACTCCAGAGTCTCGGCCTGACCGGCCTTTTCCTTTTGCTGCATGATTCGCTGCCGATCCACATCATCGCGATTGCTCTGGTTTCGCTGGGAAAGCACTTCCTGCTCTTCCTGGATGCGCTTCTTTGCATGCTGAAAAGCCGCATCGATAATACTGCGAAATCCAAAGAGCATGAGCAGCCGATAGTACCAGGGAATCAGGCTCATGTACGCACGGCGCAATAGTCGACCATAAGCCTCGACGAATTCCCCATCGTTAAACAGCTCCGGAAATGTAGTCTCATACTTTTCGATCAAAAAGCGAAATGCCAGGATCTTCCAGTGATCCTGGGGGCCCATGGAAAGCATGATCGTAACTAACTGCGGAAAAATGGCAGGATTCTTCTTGCACAGTACGTGGTATGTGCCATCGCTGCGCTCCCAGGTGGAGTGAAAGAATCCGCTGTCGGAAATCAGACGCTTCCAGATCTCGGGAGGAATGGATTGCCGATCGTCCTCGGAGAAGAATCGAATTTGATCGGCCACCTCTACGCCCAGGCCCAGGATGCTATCGCGGATCTCCTTATGCTGATGATCTACTTCCTTTTCCCATTGATCTTTGAATTTCTTTTCTGCCGCTCCATGTAGCTGCAAAATGGTTTCGATGGCTAGCGATCCGGGAAATCGGGAGGCCCGGGTAGGACCAGCAAGTAGATGCTTCTTGATCGCTGCGGCTTTTCTTTGCGGGAAATCGGCCGTCTTTCGCACAAATCCTTCTACGTGATAGGCCTCTTCCTGGCTGGAAATGCTTTGCAGCTCGGATTTTAGATTAACGTTGGACCGATGCATGGGAATAATCTTCGAAACCATAAAGTCGTTGGCCGCCTCAAATCGAACCAGCACTTCGTCATCGCGCACGGGCAATAAGCCATATTCTAGAAGATACACAACATCGGATCGGCGAATTAGTTCTTCGCGGATTTCGTCCCGGGCAATTCGTAAGAGCTCGGCGGGAGGAACAAAGTCAAAGGCAGCAGGTTGAATGGCGGACAGAGGATCTACCACTGTGGCTGGAAGTTGCGCAGTATCCGGGACCGATGGCGAATTGATGTCTTTCTCAAAGTCCTTCATGATGGCATCCCGATTAAAAAGGGGCCTGGCCTTGATCATGTCCTCAATGTTGCTCACCGACTGCATCAGCAGTTCCTGGAAAAGCTGCTCGGGGCCTATGCGATCATCGCCGGTATGGGCAATGTAGCAGGAGGTCAAAGTCATCTTCTTTTGGCCTGGATCATATTCGAGCAAAAAGACGTGAGCGATAAGCTGATCCGACATCAGCCGCTGCAACACCTCCAGGGCCTCTTTGCGGCCGTAGCTTAGATTTTCTAGCTCAGGAATAGGCAGGCCGGCATGAAATATGTTTCCGTTTTTAATCTGATCCAGGGCCGAAAGGGATTTTACGGCCTTGTACACAGCATGATGCGCCTTCTCCGAGAGGTTGGCGCCACGGGCCAACGCTTCGGATTCTTTCATTATATTAAGAAATTCTTTCTTTTGGCCAGGCGCGCTCATTCGATTTCTTTTTCCAGGACGGCCAGCAATCCCTGGACCGCCTCTTCCGGGCTATCTACAATGCGGAATAGTTCTCGATCCCGTTTTGCAATCAATCCGTATTCTACCAGAAAATCAAAATCAATAAGTCTTTCCCAGAATTTTCGACCGTAAAGAAAAACCGGAATTCGGTTCTTTATATTCATTGTTTGCTGCAAAGTGAGCGTTTCAAACAGTTCATCAAGCGTTCCAAAGCCGCCCGGGAATGCAATAAGCGCTCGGGCATAATACAAAAACCAGAATTTGCGAGTGAAGAAGTAGTGAAAATCGAAGCATAGTTCTTCGGTGATAAAGCGGTTTGGATGTTGTTCTTTGGGAAGTTCGATGTTCAATCCAATACTTCGTCCGCCTGCATCGTAAGCGCCCCGATTGGAGGCCTCCATAATTCCGGGTCCTCCGCCGGTACACACCAGAAAGTTTCGGCCTTTTGGCTCCGCCTGGGTTCGGGACCAATGCGTCAGCCGTTCGCTAACTTCCCTGGCTGCCTCGTAGAAACTATACAGCTCGCCAATCTTACTTCCGTCTGCCGGATAGTCGGGCTGACGGAGCTTTTCCGGCGAGGGAATTCGCGCGGAGCCAAAGAATACTACCGTGTCAGTAACGCCCAGTTCTTCAAAGCGGTTTAAAGGATAATGGTACTCGGCCAGTATGCGCAGGGAACGCGCTTCTTCTGAATACAGGAAATCCGGGTTTTCGTATGCTCGGGGTGGTCTCATAGTGCCTTTCTGTCATCACATGCCTTCGTGCAAATGCATTCTTGATGACAATCTCCTTTCATTCATCATCGGATGGGCTGCACCGGAAAATCCGGGAATCATGGAATTTCGGTACTTTGATGTCATTTGATTTCGGATGACACTGTCATCCGGCTCACACACCTGGTTATTATGCGCGTAGCAGTCGATGCACGACCCCTTTCCGATCCCGACAGTCGGGATGCACATTATGTGGCAGGAATGTTTGGCAACCTGGTGGCGACGCTGGGCGATGTCGAATGGGTGCTTCTTTCGCATCGTGCCATTTCGCCGGACTACGCCAGCCTACTGACGTCCGGCCGGGTAGAGATCCGCATTGAATCTTCCTTCCTTCCCAGATTCAGTTCAATCTGGATGCAGCGTTCGCTTCCAAAGATGATTCAAAAAGCCGAAGCCGATGTATTCTGGGCCACCACGGGCTTAATGCCGCGCTCGATTAAGAATAAGGTTCCGGGCATTAAGACGTTGTTGAACGTAAACGACCTCAAGGCGCTTACAGCGCCGCAGGAAATGGACATGGTGCCCAGACTGGAGCATCGCTATTTCCTGGAGGAAAGCCTGGAAAGCGCGGACCGAGTCATATGCCAGTCCGAGAGCTTTCGCGATGAGCTTTTGCGCCGCTATCCTGGCATCGCTTCCGACAAAGTGCATGTAGTATATCCGGGGGTAAATCCACCGGCCAAGAAAGTTAGCCATCCTCTGGATCTTCCGTTCTTCTCTGAACATTTTTATCTCAGCGTTGGCACCATCGAAAAGAGAAAGAACTACAAAGTACTGATGGAAGCCTATCGCCGGGCAAGAAGAGAAAACCCA
>JAGRNC010000272.1:0-2423 GCA_020440935.1 Leptospiraceae bacterium
GCTTGATGTAGGCCCAGCCGATGGTGATGGCGCGAACGATTTGTCCGGCCATAACAACCAGAAGTCCGATGAGCGATATGGCTATCTCCTGTCCTACAGTAATGCGAAAGTCACGGAGATTGCCGATGGGAGGAAGATCCTGCCCGGGATAGGCCACAACGATTAGAGCTCCGATCATGATCAGGCTCAATGCTGTGTCTCTCCATTTGAAAAAGAAATTCCCGATTGAAATCATTAAGTTTTTCATTTTTGAATACGTCCGACTGTGCCACAGGGGCATTTTTTAAGGAATCCGGTTTGCGGCATTGCTGCCTTCGTCAGTAGCGCCACCGCCATTCGAAAGGAGTTCACTTTATTGCGATAAATCCTTCGAAGCAAATGTATTTCATTATGACCATTACATCTTTGAAGCCTGCCCGGGCCAGCATATCCATATTTCCCTGTGTGGAAAAGGGCTCCAGAACCCCTTTGAGACTCTTGGACTTTCCAATGATCTCCTCCGGATTGAACCCGCGCTCCAGCTTAAAATCGTTGTATAGTCCGGTAATCATATCCTGGAACCTGGCATCGGGTCCCCGGGTCTTTTCGAACATTAGTAGCGCTCCGCCCCAGTTCATCGATTGATAGATTCGATTCAAGATCTCTTGGCGAAATGCCGGGCGCACAAATTGAATGGTGTAATAGGAAATTACCAGGTCCGTGGTTTCCATTTCTAGATCCACCAGTTCCTGGCACTGCATTTCGATGCGGGGCTCATCGGCCGTGCGAGCCCGGGCCTCCTGCACCATTGCCTCTTCCCGATCCACGCCAATCAGACGGAGGTTTGGCTTGGATTTATGACGCTCGGCCAGTTTGGATAGCAGGCTTCCCGTGCTTGCGCCCAGATCATAGACCACAGAATTGTCTGCCACGAAGTAGTCCGAGAGTGCATTGATCAGGTTATGTCCTTCCTGATACAGTGGAACCGACCGCCCTACGTGCGAGTCAAAGGTTCGAGGGACTTCTCCTCCGAATGTCCAGGAGGCATCGGTGGCTCGGATATTATCCCCTACATTGTAGTCCATAACCTACCGGAATGACGGCTGCTGAATCCGGGTCAATAGAGAAAATTCAAAAGAGTGGCCCCTGCGCCCCGGTTCAAAAGAATGGCCTCGGTTCGCTTCCCTTGCTATTTTTCGTACGAACCTGAGGACTACTAATGGAATTGCAGCAATTAGAATCAAAGATCAGCGATGCTCTCAAGAAGATCGAGCATCCAACCTACAAACAATCGCTGGGCGAATTGAACATGCTGGGCGGCCTGGAAGAAGACGGCGACGCCATTAAACTGCATATCAAAACTCCCGATCCGGACCGCAAGATTCAGATCGCTCTTGAAGCGCAAATTCGCGGATTTATCACTAAGCTGGATCTACCCAAGAAGGTAAAGATCAAATTCTCGGTAGATGAAACGCTGAAGCCCGAAGACATCGGAAACCGAATTCGCGGAGTAAAGAACATCATCGTCATCGGCTCCGGAAAAGGGGGAGTGGGCAAATCCACTGTAAGCGCGAACCTGGCGGCAGCCATGGCCGCAAAGGGTCTTAAGGTAGGCCTTCTGGATGCTGATATCTACGGCCCTTCCATTGGAAAGATGTTCGGACTATCGGGCAAGCAGCCCCTGTTTGGCGATGGGCAACGAAAGGTTGAGCCGCCGATGGCGCATGGAGTGAAAGTAATCTCTTTCTCTTTTTTGCTGAATCCGGATCAAGCGGTAATCTGGCGCGGACCAATGCTTGGAAAAGCGGTGGAGCAGTTCTTGTACGAGATTATCTGGGGCGAGCTGGATTATCTACTCATCGACCTGCCTCCCGGTACCGGCGACGTGCAGCTATCGCTGGCACAGCTGGTGGATCTGGACGGAGCCATTATTGTAACCACTCCGCAAAACGTGGCTATACAGGATGCTACGCGAGCTGTGGCGATGTTCCAGGAAGTGAAAATTCCAATTCTGGGAATCATCGAAAACATGAGCGAATTCGTTTGCCCGCATTGCGGCAAATCCAGCCATATCTTCTCCAAGAATGGCGGTCCTGCCTTTGCTGCTAAATACCGGGTACCGTTCCTGGGAGATCTGCCGCTCATGACCGAAATAATGGAATCCGGCGAAGAAGGTACTCCTTTCGCCATCCAGAAGGAAAGCCCGGTGCAAAAATCCTACAACGAAATCATCGATCGGATTGGAGTGGAAGTAGAGAGGTATCGTTGAGGAATGAACAGGGACTGGGAATCGTTTCAGTCCCGCCGGGACCGCACATTCCCTGAATACGCCACAGCCGTATTCGAAATCTTCTGGCCCGCAGGGCAGAGCAGCCTTCTGGGTCGCGACGGTCTTAGCTCGGGGATCCCTCCCGAGCAGGATTTACTAATCATTACCGCCTACA
>JAGRNC010000272.1:2449-4358 GCA_020440935.1 Leptospiraceae bacterium
CAATTTCGAATCAATTACAAAACCAGAGATTAAAAGAAGCGCTGAGCTCAGCCGGTCTTTCGTTCTACGAATGCGTGGGGCGCAGCCCGGATGGTTTGCACCAGGAGCCATCATTCGCCGTGGCCCTGGAAGAAGTACGCGGTCGCGAACAACTTGCCTACGTAGCTTCTGTTGCAGGAAGGTTTGAACAGTCGGCCATCTTTCTGTGGAATAGTCGATTGCGCAAAGGGCAAACCATCTGGCTTGCGGAGTCCTCGGGCGATTCGCCTTAAACTCCATTCGCCGCGTTTCTGAGAATCCTTGGAACCGTTCCATTGCAGGGCCAATTCGGCCAGCGACCAAGCGGCGGCCAGCGACTAAGCGGCTGTCAGCGACCAAGCGGCGGTCAGAAAGGGCCCATCCGTATCGTCCAAAACAGAAATCCATGCAGGCCACCAGGGTTCTACTCCGGAGCGAAACGGAGCCACTCTACTGAACCTCTCAATTAAAAGGGGAGGTTCGCATGAAGTTGAATTTCGATTTTCGCCCATTCCTGGTGCGCCTGCGCTCGGTGCTGCTCTGTATGTGCAGCTTATTTGCTGCATCTTGCAACAATCCGGGTTCGGCTATTCCCATGGTGGAGTATTTGGCCGCCAGTAATCTACAGAACCATCTTATTATTACGGGCGACTATCAGCCCAATCCACCGGGCAGCGTTTCGGGGGAGGCGAACATGAATGTGTCCAGATACTGGAACTACCGTGTTCGTTTGCGCGAACAATTCATAAGCTACGGAACCGGCACCGGTGACTGCATTCCTGCCGACCGCATCCAGAAGACATTCGGGCCACAGAAAGAAATGGCCGGCATCTGGAGCGATGGAACTTTGAAGCTGGGATGGTACATTGGAGTTCTTGCCACGGAAATCCATATGCTCAGGCATCCATCCATCTATCCAGGATTTGGCGATTCCACCGATCTTCACAATGCGAAGGCAGAATTGTACTGCGCGCTCACCGCATTCGAACGACTGGACCGTTTTGGCGAACAGAAGATCTGGGAGTGTACAGCGCAAGGTGGTCTCAAGCTCCTGGGAAGCAAAGGATTCCATTGGCCGGACTCTCCGGGATTTTTTATTCGAGACGATGTGGCCGCGGCTACGGGAAGAGCGCTGGGACTGGACAGCTTGCGATCCGATTACGCTGTCATTGATGATCTAGCGCGACCTGCTCAAACCACCCATCCTACGTTGCCTTTTAACAAAGAGATGAGCCAGGACCAGGCAATCCACATGCTTTTAGGACTGGCATTGGCCAGGCGACTGCTGCCACCAAATACAACGTATAACGGGGTCAGTCTTCGCGACTATGCTGTAAACGAGGCCCGTAAAATCATGGACTGGGTCGGCCGCGGAAGCGAATGGATCATTCGCGATCCGGTCACTCCCGTAATTCGACATTACGGGCCAATTCCGTGGTTTGATCCATGGCATCCGGCAGACTGGGATCATTTGAGCCCCGTTCGTCGCGGCCCCGATGCCCGGCCGTTTTCTTACGGATTCTCCAGGGCCGAGAAAATCATCGATGGCAGGCAGCAAGGCGTTTCTCCCTCGGCCCGAGCGCTCTGGCTGTCCTTGCAGGCCAGCGCGCCGGCCTTTCAGCTCATTGCATCTTTACAGAACGCCCAGGCCGACAACCTGCATATGATAATGACCCTAGCAGCCATTGGAGACAGTTGGGGTTCCAGCACCGGCCTTTCGCTACAGCAACTGGCAAGCTACGAAGACTTCCTTCTTTATCCGATTTTGAACCAGGTGCTGCATTACTCTCCAGGGTCGCTGGACGGGCAGCTTATCAGCGATGCGCGAAACATGCTGCAATCGGCCCCGTATGCAGGACCTTCCATCGGTGGCCCTGCATGGTCCCTGGAT
>JAGRNC010000273.1 GCA_020440935.1 Leptospiraceae bacterium
TTGATTTTCCAGTGGGCGGCCATTGATCCGCTTAATGATATCTCCCACACGGGCTCC
Source organism: Leptospiraceae bacterium (assembly GCA_020440935.1). Classification (GTDB taxonomy): domain Bacteria; phylum Spirochaetota; class Leptospiria; order Leptospirales; family Leptonemataceae; genus UBA3465. The sequence goes on from JAGRNC010000273.1 coordinate 58, forward strand.
CATATCGTAGAGTAGATTTCCTTGCGGTTCCACCTTTGTCATTCGCAGGCCAACAATCTTATTGTCCCGCAATATGGGAGCAAAGGAATTCTTCTGCATCATGAGGGCCTGATTATTGGCGGCCTCCTTGATCTTGGACCGTTGTACCGCGATTTTCTGTGCGTTTGGATCGGCTTCCACCGGATTATTCTGGGCCTGCTGCCGACTTTGCGCATCGCCCGTAGTTTCACCGATGAGAACTCTCAGGCGGGCATCCCCGCGTTGGATTTCAATGCCATCGGCAAAGATGCGCACAATCTTGGAACCGCCCACTTCTTCGTTTAGATAGTATTCATTGGGCTCCGATTCGCCTTCCAGCTGAATGGCGGCATTTGCAAATTCGGGGGAGCCAGCCAGGACTCCCATCAATGTGAATTGCTTTATCTCGGCGAGCTCAATGCCCTCTTCTCCTTTCACCACGGGGGTGTCTCGAAAAAGATTACCCGATACCAGCGCTTCGTACTCTTCAAATGGCAACGTCGGAGGCGGCTTGATGACCTGCTGGGGAGATTGCTGGCGCAGCTTGTTCATGGCTGCCTCTGGCGAGGGCATAAGCATGGCAGAGAGGATTATATAGAGCGCATAGGCCAGGGCAGCGCCGAGGAACACTCCCGCCACCACGGAAAGTAGAAATATATTCTTTTGCAGTTTTGCAAGAAAGAAGGACATCAGTCTTTGTAGGCGGCCTGGCCGTGCGTGGGCACTGCCTCTTTCATGCTGAGGGCCACGAATGGATTCATGGGCTGGGTCAGTTTTCGTACTTCAAAGTGCAGGTGCGGTCCTGTGGCAGCGCCCGTGCGACCCACTTCGGCAATCACCTGTCCCTGGCGAACGATATCGCCTTTTTCTACTTTTCGGAGTCGAGCATGAGCATACACCGAAACGTAGCCATCGGCATGTCGCAGGAAAACCACATTTCCGTATCCATTCATTCGTCCCGAGAAAATCACCAGACCATCCCGGGCAGCTTTGATCTCCGTGCCCATAGGCGCGCCGATATCAATGCCTTTATGAAAATGGTAGGAAGAGCGAGCAAATGGATTGGGCCGACGTCCATACCCCGATGTAATCGGTCCCGAAATGGGACGAATAAATACCGCACGGTAAGAGTAGCCTTCGGGCAGCCCTTTCTTAAAGATCAAGAGTTTCTGGCCAACCTTTAACGGAGTATGCAGATCCATTTTATTCCAGGCGGCCACGTCTTTGGCGTCCACGCTATTGGAGCGAGCGATCTCGTAAAGGGTGTCGCCTTTCTTAACCACGTAGTATGATTTCTTATCCACCGGCTTTGGACTGCCTTTCACTTTCAGCTTCTGGCCGATGGCGAGGTCATTCTGATCCACATCCGGGTTCAGAGTCTTTAGCATTGCCACCGAGATGCCCAGATCTTTGCTGATGGAATAGTACGTATCACCGGACTTTACGGTGTACAGGCCCCCTTCGCTCTCGGAGGCATTGGAAAAGGAAAAGCTCTCGGAAGAGTCTTTTTCGGAAGCCTCATCTTTTGCTATGGAATCAGGTATTAAAATGGCAGGAGTCCGTTTTCCAAAGGCCTGCTCGAGCTTCTTCTGGTCAATGTCTGCGCTGGTGGCTGACTTTATTCCGCTGAAATACTTTTCGATGGCATCGTCAATCAGGTCCTGAGGTTCAGAAGAGTTTCCTTCGGCCATTAACGGAAAGACCGCGCAGGCAGCCAGAAGGATTGTAACTGCAGAAAACCTCATGCTAATAGTATCGACCATAGTGATTCTCATATTCAGCGATTCCTGGCGAGCTCAGTTAGCCGGGGAAACCAGCTGGTTTAGCTTTTCCTCAATCATGGGGCGACCGCGACTGGACTCCGATTCCAGGTCTTCTCGAAATACATAAAGAATTACGTTCCCCGGAGTGTTTTCCTGGTCGCTGTCAGCCCTACGCGCCCGGATTTTCACCCAATCGGGAGTACTTTCGATGCGCAATTTAACCAGTGTGCCGGCCTTGAAGAGCGGTTCTTTCTGGTCTGCCTGATTTGCAAAGCCGGGAAAGATGTCTTTCCGGGTCCGAAACACACGGGTCTTCAATTCAGTGTTCCATTCTTCGGCATCCTTTGCGCGAATAACGGGAGCGCTGCACTGTGCAAGCGTTCCGAGTAGCGCTATGGACAGAATAAGCGATTGTAAGGAGCCAGGACGAAACATTGCGGTCATCTTCAAGCAAAGTGCCGCAAACGCATATTTTTGGCAACGCTTCTTTCCTGGCGGACCTATATAGATATGAAATATTGGTCTGTCCAGTGTCCTCTGTTCAACTCCTGGGGAGGCCCGGAATCGGTGCGGATCGAAGTAGCCATTCGGGGCGGGCTTCCAGGGCTACATATTTTTGGAGTGGCTCCTTCGGTGGCACGAAACACCGCCGAGCGGATTCGGTGCGCTTTCCAGATGAGCGGCATCAAATGGCCCTATCGTACTGTTGTGGCCGAGATTGGTGATCATGACCCGGCGCTCACCGATTTGTTGGATCTACCTCTGGCGGGTTGTTTGCTGGCCTGTCTGGGTTACCAGGTGAATGGATTGCAATCGGGCAACGGATTACTGGGAAGAATGAATCTATCCGGTCGCGTTCAGACTCTGGAAGAGGCTCCGCGCCATCTGGCGGGTGCCGGTATACTTGGCTATGAAAGCCTGCAATGCAATACCGCAGAAGCCAGGCTGTTGCTTGCTCCAGGAGCAGCCCGACCGCGGCCCATCAATCATCTAAACGATCTATTTGCGCCGCTGCCCCCTCCCCTGGAGTGCGATGTGGCACCTCCCTTAATGCCGGCCAGCTTATCGAATATCCTGGATACAGCTGTTCTGAATTACAGCCGCCATGTATGGCGCGCCGCTGTAGCCTGTGCGGAGGCCCGCCATTCCATGTTGATTCTGGGACCTCCAGGGGCGGGCAAATCGCTATTGGCTCAATCGGTGTATTACATGCTTCCGCCACCGTCGGAGAAGGAACAATCGGTGCTCGCATTACAGTCGGGTTCGGAGGCCGATCGCTTCCATCGCCCACTGCGTCGACCGCATCATAGCATTACGCGAACGGGGCTCATAGGCGGAGGAAGTCCCGTTCGTCCGGGGGAGCTCAGCCGATCATCGCACGGAATGTTGCTTCTGGACGAGATGGGAGAATTTCAAAGGCAGGTATTGCAGGCGCTGCGCGAACCCATGGAAAGCGGAGAAGTGCATCTCAGTCGGGGGCAATCCTTTGTACGGTTACCGTTTCGAAGCTGGGTTGTGGGAACTTCGAATGCATGTCCCTGTGGACTGCGGGGGTCTGCGAATAAGCGTTGTCTCTGTACGGACGCAACCGTGGAATCCTATCTCATGCGAATCCTGGGCCCTCTCCAGGATCGAATGGATTTGCAGTTGTTTATCCAGGATCAGGAATTGGATGTACTGGATGATCTAAGCGTTGTAGAGCAATGGCGCTGCGAACTCTGGAAAGCACAACGGCAATCCGAGCGTGGATACTACAACGGCGAATTGCCGGACGCTTCGCTGGAGCAAATCTGTCGCTTTGAAAACGAAAGGGTGGAGTTGGTGTGGAAAGAAGAATGCGCAGAATTAAGTCACAGAAAAAGAAACGGAATCCGGCGGCTGGCCCGGACCTTTGCAGATATGTCCGGGGCCGCCTGGATCCAGATGGAACATCTACTGGAAGCCCTCCGGCATGCGCCGGCGGCTTCCTCACAAATCATTTTGCAAGGAAATGCGAAAGTTCCATAGCAATTCGATTGATCGCATGTTCCATGTAGTCATCGTTTACGATCTTTTCTTTGTAAATGGAGATGTCGCGGGTGGCCATATCCACGCCCTGCTTTCGCAGTAGCACTGGATCCGGACCGAACCTCTCCCGTTGGACATCCCTGTCCGGTTCGAGGAGTATTTTCATTGTTACTTCCCTGTAACGTATATTTCCATCCGTGGAAATCGGCCTTACTCTATATCTATTTCCGTGGCCGACAAAAGTACATTCGACCCGCTTGTAAAAATGGCTGAGAAATTTCCAGGACCCAATGCTAAAAAATACATTCATGGTATTCTATGCCATCCATTTTCACCCAGATCAGATCGAATGCGATGTCCCATAATTCGGGATTCTGACACGTCAATCCCGGCTTATGTCCGATGGATTTCAGGAAGGCGACATATTCGAATACAAAGGGCCTAAAAATGGAACGCACTCGGTTGCGACGCCATCGATGCTGGCTTTCCAGTGGATGCATGATTGCATT
>JAGRNC010000274.1 GCA_020440935.1 Leptospiraceae bacterium
CACCTCATTGGGAAGAATTTCCAGCGCCTGGGATGGATTGATTACTGGAATGGCAATGTCGCGCACATAAGTCTTGTTGAGCGGCATACTCAGGATGAATGCATTCTCTTCCGGGAAGAAAGACTGGATGAATCGGACCAGGTTGTATTCGTAGTCCTCCCGCAAGCCATCGGCCTCCTCTGCGGAATCAGCCTCGGCGGTTTCCCGCATACTTACTGCCGGGAGCATTTCGGCCCGTAGAATCTTTCTGGAACCCAGGGCCTCCTCTACCAGTAATCCTTTAATGTGGCGACTGCCACAGTCTATTACCAGATACCGATTGGGAAAAATTGCCATGAAACTAATCTTCTCTATAAAATAGTAGCTTTGCGTTCTTGCGGTCGTAGAGAGCAACAATGCGCCGGATCACAAGATTCTTACCATTCTTATCGGGACTTGCATCGACGGTACCAATTCCTATTACTCGGTAAATCTCCCCTTCGGTTTTGATTAAGGAAGTGGATTCCCCGCCTCCTCCGCCGGTGATTTCATCAAATAAGGTTACTCCCTGGGGGGTTTCCTGCTGAAATGAAGGCAAATTCCTTAAATCGGCCACATCCTTGATGTATCCGTTGTTCTGGCGCCGGAGCTTAAATAGCTCAAGAACCGCTTTCTTGGTCATAGAGTCGCTAAGGGATAGCACTGTAAAATACCTGGCCGCGTTGATGTTGACTCGACCGTTGTCTCCTGCTGGCGGCAAATAGGCAGTGATGTTGTTTGCCAGCACCCAGTCATCCATTGTGATCAGGTTTTTCTCGTCGATGGTCTCAAAAGAAAGCTCTTCTTTGTTCTCTTTCCAGCCCTTGGGCGCTCTGGGATCATACAGCATATCCTGGCTGAATCCCTTAACCTGCCCTAACTCCGAAAGACTGAAAAGTCGGTAATTCTTAATCTTGCGGGGAGGCTTCAAGGAATCGTAGTAGGATTGCTCCGCCCCTCGACCGTCCACGGTATCGTTTTCGTCAATCCAGTCCACAATGGAATCTACGTTTTCCAGGGGAATATTGAGATTCGGCGGCTGAAACATCCGCTGTAACATGGCCCGTACAGTTTCATTGGGCTGATCCTCAAAGGTCAGCACCAGGTTGTTGACATTGATCTTTCCGTCCTCGGGCTGAATGCGATAGCTAACATAGCAACCGACGCATTTCTTGCTGATCTCAATGTCGGGAGGGTTCAGAATCAATCCAGAGCTGTACAGGTATTCCTCCGGGACATTACGGATGGCAGCGAGTCCTGCCTGAAATCCTGCCTGGGCCAGAAGCCGCGCTTTGTATCCATCTGCATAAACTCGCGCAGCGCCCAGGTCTTGCATGCTGCTCTGCAGATAAGGTACGCTGATGGCAGTGGTCCCGATGAGACCGAGAGCAATACAAAGGACGACAACAATCATTCCCCGTCTTCTTCGTAGACGTCCTGCTCGGCGACGCCCCTGCCCCCTACCTTTCGATGGACCGGACCAGACCTCCCCTGCTTCCGAAGCAGCGGCCTTCTTTAGTCGGTGGCGAAATCCGAGCATACTTCGATAAAAAGAAAGGCTTTCGCAAAACGAAAGCCTTTTTTCAATCTCCCGACATGGGAGTCAGCTGAGCGTTAATGGACTATCGTTTGAGCCCCAGAACTTCCTGAATCATCTGGTCGGTGGTCGTAATAGTCCTGGAGTTTGCCTGAAATCCACGCTGGGTTACGATCATGTCGGTGAACTGATCGGTAAGATCTACGTTGGACATCTCAAGCAATCCGGCGTTAATCTTTCCTTTTCCAGCCAATCCCGCTTCGCCAATGTTTGGCTCGCCGGAGTTCATGGAATAGGCAAACTTCGTTTCGCCGGCTTTATCCAGACCTGCCGGATTGGTAAAGGTTGCCAGCGCAATCTTTGCCAGAGGCTCTTTCACTCCATTGGAATAGGTTCCGGTGATGGTTCCAGTGTTATCGATGCTAAAAGCCTCCAGGTATCCCATGGGATAACCATCTTGCTCTACCGCTTTTGTGGTGAATTCAGAAGCAAACTGAGTTACTCCTTTTACCTGTCCGGACTCGCCCATATTCAGTTTGAATGTCTGGGTCTCTGGATTTCCAGGGATTCGGAAAGACACATTGATTTCTAATTTACCATCGTTCAAGGAATCCGTTCCGTCGCTGACGCTCATAAGACGACCGTCGGAGGAGAATCCGAGTTCGAAGTTCTTATTTCCCGGAACTGCAGTGTCCTGTCCGGCGGGCCCCACCACGTTCACAGAAACATTCTCTGCGCCATCCATGATGACTCGACCGGTCCAGCGGTTCTCATCGGTCTTCCACATTTCCAGTCTTAGCTCGCGCTTATTTCCTTCCGGATCGTAAACGTTAATCGTTGTAGCGTGGCCGCGGCGTTGCTCGGGAGGACCGCTAATAAATTTCTGAATCTGCTCATCAGTAGCATCGGCCGGGACCTTTTCCACTGCCTGATTCAGGTTTGACTGAAACACTACTTCTGTTGTAGCTTTTGCGGGCTTTTTCGAATACAGAGGAATCTTAATGTCCTCCACCGATGCTGCGGTATTTACGTATGCGTTCTCGTTTTCGTCCATGCGCGCATTCCAGCCCTGAACATGCAGGCCGGTACCCGGATGAACGTAGTTACCGTCTTTATCAATATTGAAGAAGCCGGCGCGAGTATAGAATTGCTTATCGCCGTCGCGAATCACAAAGAAGCCTTCTCCCGAAATTGCTACGTCGGTGTTTTTACCGGTAGTCTGCAGACTTCCCTGAGTCATGATCTTATCGATGGATGAAATCATGGATCCCAGACCAACCTGCATCGGGTTAATTCCGCCGATGTTTTCCTTTGGCTCGGAGGCGCCGCTAAGCTCCTGACTGATCATGTCCATAAAGTTCACTCGCTCGGACTTATATCCGTGCGTGTTCACGTTAGCCACGTTATGGCCGATCACATCCATCCGAACCTGGTGGTTCTTCAATCCGGAAACACCGGAATACAGTGAACGCATCATATGCTTCTTTGCTCCTTATACGGCCAGCGTTAACCTGGCTTCCTCTTTGTTATCGTTATACAGATGATTTAGATAAGACTGTGCCGGAAATTCTTTGTCCGAAGGCGTCGCTTTTTGCTCCGCATCGCTTTTGCCGGGATGCGACGGATTGCTTTCTGCGCCCGGATTGATCTCCGATGTTCCTTTGGTCTCGACAGCGGGCTGAGTATGTTCCGAAGCCGGCTCCGAGTCCTGGGACGGGTTTACTGTAGGAGCGATTGTTTCGTTTGCAGGCCCGATGCTCTGCACAGTCGGCGATGGGTTCTCTTTTGTCTGCGACTGCGGCGAAACGTCAGCGCCCGGTTTAACTTCGCTATCGCGTCTTAGCTCGGGGCTTTGCTCGAACATATCTTCGGTTTTTAGCGGACCATTCTCCGCATCTCTGGGCTGAGGTCCGGGATTGGGATTTTGCACGGCCGGCCCGTTTGTTCGGCTGGAAGGCTGGGAGGACTGATCGGCTTCGGGCCCGTAGCCTCCGTATTCTTTCTTGAATTGTGTAGGATCGCCAATGAGCGAGATATCGTTCAAGTTCACAGTGCGGCCGCGCACCTTCACGAATCCTTCCCCTGATCCGTCGTAGAAGATGGCTGCAGCGACTCCGGTGACTTCCTGTCCGGTTACGAAGTCTTTTCCGATGATGAATTTTCCGACCAGGTTTGCGGATTGACGCTCGGAGAGCTTACCCAGGTTATGCGAAACGTTTTGCATCTGCTCGAGGGATGAAAACTGTGCCATCTGAGCAATGAAGTCCTGATCGGTCTGAGGCTTCGTGGGATCCTGATGTGTTAACTGCGTTACCAGAAGCTGTAGGAAATCTTCTTTTCCCAAGGACTTCACGGTCTTTCGGATATCGATATCGTTTAGTTTGCCATCATCCAGCTTCTTCTGCTTTTCGAGGGTGTCGCGAATATTGACGCTGCGATCCTGTTGCAGGTACTGTTCTCTGGCTCTGTTATCTACTGGTTCCATGAAAATGCCTTAAACGCTCAAGTCGACACGGCCGGATGGAATAGCGCTGAGCAAACTTTCGCTCACATCTGCGATTACCCGTTCTTCCCAACGATTCTCCGATCCGCTGCTGTACTTCTCGGAATCTCCGGGATTTTCTGAACCGTTCTTTGCATCTCCGCCATTTTCAGATCCCGCAGAAAATCCCTGGCCCTGCATATCCTGGCGGAGCTGATGGCCCATCTGACTTTGTACTGTTTCTCTAGTCTTAACGCTCAAACCTTCCAGCTGGATCCCGTGCTTTGCCAGCT
>JAGRNC010000275.1 GCA_020440935.1 Leptospiraceae bacterium
CCCAAAGCAGATGCGCTACCCCTGCGCTACATCCCGGATGTACAGTTCAGATCTCCGCAAGTCCTCAAGACGTCCACTAAAAAACGAATTCAAGCCTTCTACCTGGCCCTGCCAGCTGACGATAATCCCGATATGCCACTACCGTTCTGGGAGAGTCTTAAAGTTGGCAATCGGGATCCGGAGCAACAGGAACTGGAGGTGCTGGGCCAGATTCCGGTATTCGATAAGCTGCCACAGCGCGCCCTGAAATTGATCCGATCGCTCTGTCATGTCCGCCATTTCAAGGAAGGCGAGCACGTCTTTCGCACCAATGAGCCGGGCGTTGGAATGTATATTATTATGGAAGGTTCGGTGGAGATTTACCGGGTGCGCGGCGATTCCGAAACCGAAGATCGATTGGCCGAGTTTTACGATGGCGATTTCTTTGGCGAGCTGGCTCTTCTGGAAGACCTGCCGCGAACAGCATCGGCCCGGGCCCAATCTTACAGCCGAATGATTGGCTTCTTCCGTCCCGATCTTCTCACATTGATGAATCGGAACCCCAGGATAGCATCGATCATCCTTCTAAACATTGCCCGAATTACCGGGCGGCGATTGATCCGCACCAACGAACGATTGGAAGAGTGTCTCATGGAGGCCGGCAAGGAATTGAACTGATGCTTCGCGACACAGACATTTCTACCCATGTCGTCCGGCTGCTCTTCTTTGGCCTGGTAATTGGTTTTCTCGCCGTAACGCTGTACGGTCTGCAGGCCCTGGTTATTCCAATTGGGCTTTCTTTTCTTCTAACATTTGCGCTAAATCCTGGCGTAAATTTTTTGGAGGGACTGGGCATCCCACGGATACTCAGCGTTGTTCTGGTTCTGCTGGTCTTTATTGGCGGCGTAGTGGGACTTTTTAGTTTCATTATTCCCCCTGCGCTCGAAGAATCAGCGAATCTTTTTTCCAAGCTTGCAAACCTGGGGCAGACCCTCACGGATCTGGTTGCGCAATGGAAAGGCAAATTCCTGAACTGGATACCCGCAGGGGTCCAGGCCCCGGAATTGGACATTCAATCGATTCTAAACCTTGTGTTTTCTCCACTTAGTCAGGGAGCCAAAAACCTGCTCGGTAACATGTCGAATTTCATCACCTACCTTCTGGTAAGTCCAATCCTGATTTTTCTATTCCTATTACAGGGCGATGAGATGTTTCGCAGCGTCATCGGCCTGGTTCCAAACCGCTATTTTGAGCTGGCTCTGCTCATCGTGCATCGAACGCGCGAACAGATTGCGGCCTATTTACGCGGCATGGCTATTCAAATCGCCATCTTAATGGTAATCTTGATTCCAGGTTTTTCTCTGGCAGGACTTTCCTACGGCGCCATTCTGGGCGGGCTTGCGGCCATGGTGAATATTATTCCGTACATGGGACCGATCATCGGTCTTGCTCCGGCCATCATCGTGGCGCTCACCGTGGACGGCGGAAATGTTCCGGTATTTGTGTTAATCGCCTTTGGAATTGCGCAGGCAGTGGACAATATGTTCACCCAACCTGTGGTACTGGCACGTAGCGTTTCGGTGCATCCGGTCATTGCGATTCTTGCGCTCATTACGTTCCAACAATGGCTGGGCGTAATCGGTATGATTGTAGCCATACCTCTGGCGGGAATTCTGGTAATGATGATTTCCACTCTGTACAAATCGCTAAAAGCATTTAAGGTAATCTAGCAGAACCAGTTAGGGCATTTTCAACGCAACTATCCTGGAAAGTTCCAGGACGGGCCAGGTAGTCGTTGAAACGATTGCAGTTGCCAAAAAAGGATTAACCCAAACTGTCGGGCCTCGTCCTATGATTATGCCTATCTCCCGTGCAGACCATCTCCCAAAGCCCTTGCCTGGAAACAATGAAATCCAATGGCCATGCGCCGGCCGCAACCCGGGCCGCGCCAGATGGTTAGCTGTGCTGGGCTTATGCCTTGTATTTGTAGTGGAACTGCCAGCCGAGCCCGATGGGCCCAGAGTTACCAGCACTGTGGTATCGCTTCCCACAAACCATGGATCGGGGGGATCCAACTACTTTTATACCGGTGCAATGAACGACGGCGCTCCCGCGCCCAAACTTTTATTTAGAAACAAGCGAGCCTTTCTGGTCTGGAATGATGCAGAGGGTAATGGTCGCATTTCGCTATTGAAAAGCGACCTTTCCGCCATAGAAAAAGAAGTCCTCCGCTTACGAAACCGAAAGATTGCGGATGCCGTTAGCGACGAACGGGGATTTGCGCTTCTAAGTATTGAGTGGAGCGCCAACGGAACAAAGATAAATCAGCACACCGCTCACCTGGAAGCTTACACAGAAAGCGGCGTCCAGCGATTCAGTATTCGAATCGTGGGCACCCTGGACTACAAGAAAGTGGGAGACCAGGGAATCGATACTGAGTTTGGAACTTTCAATCTTACCTGGTCCGGGGAACAGTACGCCACATACTTTAATACCATGCGGAAATGGGACGATGGTGTGGTCCATCAGAGCGAGTATCTGGCGTTATTCGATGGCGATGGAAAACGTAGCCCCCTGGGATGGACCTGGAATGTCAGTCATAGTTTTCGACCTCGCATAGCCTGGGACGGCAAGAGATTTCAGCTGTCTACGGTGGGTGATGTGTACCCACGCGCATTCGTAAGTCTGGGATTTCCCGATGGCTCCAGAAAGGAAATAGAAGTGCCGAAGGCGGCGCCCGGAGAAACCTATCAGTATGTGCCCATCAGCAATGGCGACATCTATGGCGAAAACGGCGAAGTATGGATGGTATTTGATAGTAAGGTAAATCGTTCGGATTATGACATTGGACTTTTGCGCACCGGAGAGCAGTCCGATTCGTCCAGCATTGTCTGGATTACAAATTCGAGCATACGGGAGCGAATTCCGCGGATCATTCCCTTTGGTCAGTCCATGTTACTGGTATGGGCAGTCGATAAAGGCGGAAACGATTCATTCAAGGGCTGGTTTCCGAGGATGGATCAAATGCAAACGCAGCTTTGTATCATTGATCGGAATGGATCGGTACAAAAAGCGCCGTTTAATATAAAAGCCCGTATTCGCGGAGCTACCCGGCTGTTTTCTTTTCCAAATGGCGATGCAGGCTGGGTGAACGATCTGGGCACAAACCCCGGATCCCTGGAAATCGTCCGGGTTTCTATGGATGGAGCGGAAGCCACGGACACCAGCACCGAACTTACGGATAACGAATCACCAAATATCACGATTGAGAACCAGATCGTCCAGAATGAAGGTCAATTCGACGAATCGCTCAGTCTACCATTGCTTCGTAGCGCCTATGATGGCAATGCCGATGAAGTTCGATCTTTGTTGCGACAGGGCGCCGATCCGAACGCTGCAAACGAAGGCTGGCGGGCCTTACATTATGCTGCTTTTGCCGGTCATCTGGATGTCTGCAAAGCTTTGATCGAAGGGGGCGCAAATCCAAATCTACCGATTCAAGGTTGGTCTGCAATGCAGTTAGCGGAAACCGAGGGCCATCAAGAGGTTGTACAGTATCTTAAATCTATCTCGAAAGCCACCAGGGCACTACCCTACGGAAGACGACCTCTTCCGCCGCGATTCCACCAACAGAAGCGATCACTGAGTCCAGACCCGGATCAAGCGCCCCCGATACAAAGAAACCTACCCGGACCTCCGATCCAGAAGTAGTCCCTGCCCTTGGAGGGAAACGGACCGATGGAGGCGAGCGGGATCTTCGCCCGCACGAATCAGCGTTCGACTTAAAGCATCGGGAGCGTTTTAAGAAGGCCCGAGCGGGCGGGTTCACCGAACAAATCGGCGCTCGATTTAATGCCTGTCGCGCAATTTAAAGAGGGCCCCGGAAGCGCGATTCTAGAAATAAACCTTTACGGAGGCCATGGCCTCTGAGTAATCATGCTCCGGCCAAGTCAGATACCCTATTTCAAGCGCCAGCCACCGAGTTACTGCCAAGTTCAACGCGCCAGACCATTCCTCCCGGGCCAATTCCGAATTTCTTGAGTAATCGAATCCATTGTATTCAATTCGCACTCCCAATACAGACACCGGACGAAAGAGAACCCCAGCACGAATCGAAGGCAAGATCTCACTAGTCATATTCGACGATCCCTCCAGGGATCCACCGACCAATAAATAAACCAGCGAGGATCCCAAGATTGAATCTGCGTAAGGTTCGTAGCTATAACCGATTCCGAATCTACCATAGGCAATGTTCTGATCCTGATAAGCATCCCGGAATTTCCAGGATTCTAAATTCGAAAAATTATCGGACCCACGAAATGTCTGCGGTAAGCCCGATCGTACCCCCA
>JAGRNC010000276.1 GCA_020440935.1 Leptospiraceae bacterium
CCCACCGCGGTTAGCGTTCCCCGGGCGGCGCGTTGACCCAGACCAGCCACTAGCAAGAATGCCAGACCATATCCGGTGCCTGTATAAAAGGCCGTCTCCAGAGGCGATGTAAAAAGCCAGGAAAAATAGATCAATATGACAGAGAAGAGCACCAGTGTGAGCCTTTCCATGCGGCCCAGCAAACCCATCCGTAGCAAGATTGCACCGGTGAGCGAGCAGCCAATGTACCCCGCTGAAACGGCGCCGATGAAGCCCAGCTTTCCAAAGTCTCCAGACACCAGAGTCGTTCCCGATTCATTCCAATGCACTTCGATTCCGTCCAGCCGCACTCCTGCCACGAGCGACATTAGCCCGTGCCACATTTCGTGGACCAGAACTACAAGTAACTTGACCGGCCGAAGCAGGCTGGAATCCCAGAACAGGGTCAGCGTCAGGCAGACAGCGAGCATGATCAAAAATCTCTTGCTGTTCACCCTTCCATTATCGGCAAACCAATGATTGAGATCCAGGACGGAAGAGTTTTCAACCGAGAGTACCAGGACATATATTTCAGCCAATCTGACGGAATGGCCGAGGTCGATTATGTCTTTCTCCGCGGAAACGATCTGTACCGCAGATTTGCCGAGGCAGCTGACGGACGGTTTACCATCGGAGAATTGGGATTTGGCACGGGCCTGAACTTCCTGCTTGCCCGAAGGCTTTTCTTGAGCACTGCGCCTCCGACCGCCCGATTGGATTTCGTATCTTTCGAAATGCACCTCCCTTCGCCGGCCCAATGTCGCCGCAGCCTTTCCCTATTTCCGGAACTGCGCGAGGAAGGAAATCGATTACGGAAGAAGCTGCGCGCCATCATCCAGTACGAAGGATGCCATTCGCTGGATTTTGGCCGAGTTCGCCTGCTTCTGTATCTAGGAGATGCGCGCAAATGTATCGAAGATTTCGACGGCAAATGCGATGCCTGGTTTCTTGATGGTTTTGCCCCTGCCCGCAATCCGCAAATGTGGGAGCCTGCTCTCATGGCCTCCATTCGACAGCGTTGCAATGCTGGCGCCACCATGGCAAGTTTCACCGCGGCTGGGGCCGTGCGCCGCTCTCTAGAAGAAGCGGGCTTTCGCGTAGAAAGGATCAAAGGGTTCGGCTCAAAGAAGCATATGATTCGAGGTCATTGTCCGGAGGAAGATACCGAATCGCAGCAAGGGATTGTACCTCTCGACGACATCCCGACATCATCCGCGAAGCTAGATTTTCCCGGGCATTCGCAACGGAAAGTTGGCGAAGATGATCTCGAAGCCAGGCGTGAGGATTCGGTGCGCGTGGTGGGGGCAGGCCTGGCCGGCCTGGCTACGGCCTATGCGCTTACACGAAGAGGCATTGCCGTCGAACTGATTGATCGGTCCGATAGAATAGCCTCCGGAGCATCGGGTAACCTGGCCGGAATGGCCTCCATTGCATTTACTGCGGAGCCCACGGCACAGAGTTTGATTTCCATTCGCGCGCTGGAGATGTTTGCAAGCTGGGCCATGGATCGAAAGGAGTCCTGGAATGGAATGCGTGGACTAAAGAAGTTGGAGGAGTCACAGCGCTACGAAGATTCCTTGCGAAGCCACGGGCTGCATCGGGCAAGACTCTTTCATGGATTGCAGCTGAGTATCGGCGGAGCTGTTTCTCCTGCAGAATTATGCGCCTATTATTTTCGCGCATCCATGGAAACCGGGCTGCTTGAATGGAAGCCTTCCTGTGATTATGGAGAAGCCTCATTGCAGGAGGATATAGTAGGCGGGCGGAAATTGATCCTTTGCAATGCCAATGGCATCGGGCAACTGGGTGTGGCGCGAATGGTTTCCTATCGTCCCGTGCGCGGCCAGGTAATCCACCTCGACCTGGCGACGAAGCAGCCACTTACAAATCAGATCTATGTAGTGCCGTCCCCGGTAGAGTCGCATATCAGTGTTCTGGGTGCTACCTTCGATATGCATCTGGATTCCACGGAAAGGCTTCCAGAGAGGGACCGTTATCTGGTGGATCAAATGCGGGACAGGCTACCGCAAATCTGGGAAAGCCTAGATGAAAGAGAAAGAGAGAGGTTACTGAGCGGACGTTGCGAAGGTCGCGTAGGGTTCCGCTGCCAATCCAGAGATTATTTACCTGTCTGCGGCGAATTGCCCGATTCCGCAGACTTTCTTCGTCGATGGGGCGACTTCTATCGCTGGTCCGGAAAACGGAAAAAGGATACCGATATTATCCGAGAATCGGCGGCTGCGAAGCGTACCGGACTATTCATCAATGCATGTCACGGCTCTCGGGGTATTACAACCAGCTTTCTCGGAGCGGAAGTCATCGCCTCCGCGCTCTGCAACGAGCCAGCCCCTTTAGAAAGCGCGCTGCTGCATTCGATCGACCCCATCCGTTTTCTCTGGCGCGAAGTGCGCCGCGCCCCCGAGCAACGGACCGAACTTTGATCGAAACGGTTCTAATCGGAATACTGGTAGGTGCCTACCAGCGGCAGATGATCGCTAATGTCCAGCGTATCCTTTCCGCGAACATAGTAATCTAACTGCTTGAGTCCTTCCGAATAGAAAATATAATCTATGGTTCGGTCCGGGCCCTTTACTGTGTAGCTATTTGGAAAATGAGTATAGTAGCGCGATTGTTCCGGACCATTGAGAGTTTCCTCGCTAACGCTGGACTGAAATGCGTCGAATAGATTGGCGATCTCCGAATCTTCCTGATAGTAGACGCGATCAATGGGCGCCAGCTGATCGCGGTTCCAGTTTGGCGGTAAAAGATTAAAATCGCCGCCAATAATCCATTCCACGCCTTCTTCCGAAAGCGAGCTGAGTAGATCCCGCACTTCTGCCACCTGTCGTTGCATAGTATCCGATCCTTGCGCGAACGCATCCAGATGCGTATTGAGCACTACCAGGTCTGTCGCATTCTGCACGGGCATCCTGGCTGTAAGTACGGCGCGCTTTAGATAAAACTGGCTGGAGATGGGATCCATGGGCACCATGGCGAGCTGGTGTCGCTGGGCGCTGCTGATCTTGTACTTGCTTATGATTAAGAGCTTCATCCCCACCGAGCCCATAACATGGGGATCTGGCACAAAGTCCGCCTTCCAGTAGTACGCGCTGGTATGGCATTTGTACTGCTGGGGAAGCCCGCGCATAATGGCTGCAATTTGATCCATGTGGTCTGTGGAGGCCGCATCCACATTGACCTCTTGCAGCATCACGATATCCGGATTCTCTGCACGGATAACGGACTGAACTCGCTTCAGGGTGGTCTGGATGTCGGCAGAGGAAGGCCGTACATCTTTTCCGGTTCCATCCGAGGTATCATACCAGAATACATAGTTCTTTCCGGCCAGATACTGAATGTTCCAATCCAGTATTTTAATGGGCTGATCGCTGCTGAGTTCGGGTGCATCATCGGGGCAATGGACCTTCATTTCTTCGATGGGGTCGGGATGATAGGTTATTACCTGAATCGTAAGGATCAGCGCCCCGACCAGGGCGGCGGCCGCAAAGCCGGCGATTTTAAGTACTTTCATGGGCCCCGCAACGTGGATCGCCCGCGAATCGTTTCAAGTTTTTTTCGGCTGCAGCGCCAGGCTGGCCTTGATGAGGTTTGTGAGAATCCGATTAACGGGTGCCTCCAGCCCGAGTTCCTCGCTTCGGGCCACGATATATCCATTCATTGCATCGATTTCCGTGGGCCTACTTCGGTTTAGATCGGCCAGCATACTGGGTTCGTGGCCCGCAGTGGCCGGAATGAGAGTACCGATCAGATGCTCGAAATAGGCATCGGGACCTGGCCAGAATAGAGACACATTCATGGCATCGGCCAGAGCAAATGCTTCATCGAGAACAGAGCGCATTATGGACAGGCATTGGCTATCCAACAATTTTCCGTACGGTACCCTCAGTAGCGCGCCCAGCGGATTTAGGCAGCAATTATAGAGGAGCTTTGCCCAGAGAAAGGACTGTATATCTTCGCTATACTCAAAGACCAGAGGAGTGGCATTGAGAAATTCCGCAAGCTGCCGCGCTTGTCGATTCGCAACCTGGCCAAATCGATCATTAACGAGAGGCATGCATCCGATCTTTCCAGGTCCTCCGTATACAGTGATACCAATTTCTCCGGGTCGAACAATTTCGTATCCGGTGATCGTCATTCCGCTCACCACTAGATGTGCGGGAAAAATCCGCGACACCGTTTCGAAATTGCCCAGCCCATTCTGTATATGACAGATTCCGGTTTCGCTTCCGGCGATGCTTGCGGCCAGCTCGGCCGCCTCGATCAATGCACTCGATTTAACAGTTA
>JAGRNC010000277.1 GCA_020440935.1 Leptospiraceae bacterium
CCCTTTCAATCAATGGTTTTTTCATCGGTTGTGTTCGGGATCCTTTCTACACTTTCGCTGGAGCCTTTTAATGCCCCGTTGGTGGCCTACTTCTGTCTGTGGATTTTATTTTATCAATCGCGACGAAATAGCCAGTCCATTGGGCGCCTCATCTGGTTTGGCCTTCTGGCCGCCTTCTTTCTCTGCGTTTTCGCTTTCTACTGGACTATCCATTTGTTCACAGTGTACGGAGGGCTGCCGTTGTACCTGGCGGTCTTTATTTTTATCCCTTATACGTTTCTGCTGAATCTAAAAATTCCTTTCTTAACTGTTTTCATCGGCGTCATCCACAGAAAAGGAGTGCGAAAGTACCGGCTGCCGGCGCTCATTCTACTGCCCACCGCTGCCGTGCTACTGGACCTAATTCTTCCACAGGTGTTCAGCTGGTACTGGGGCAACCTTCTGGCAGGAAATCCATACTATGCGCAGCTGGCAGAGTACGGCGGAGTCCATGGGCTCACTTTTCTTTATTTCTTTCTCGCTTACGGATCGTTTAAGCTCTTAAAGGGAAATCCACTACGGCCATTGTATTGGAAGCGATTCCAGCGCCGCTACGTCTGGAAGGCAGCCTGGCCGGTTGCGGCCGTGGCTGTCCTTGGTCTGGTTTTTGGATTCTGGAAAAAATCCAGCATCGAATCCATGCAGTCCTCCCTGCCCCATGCCCAGGTTTTAACCATCCAGCCAGATTCTCCGCTGGAAAAATCCGGCGAGCATGAGGTGGGCTGGAATGCCATCCGAACGGTTATGCAGGAGACGATTCCCCATCTGGCGCGAAAGGCGCGAAAAGAGGCAACAGCCAAAGACATCGACGTGGATCTGGTGGTGCTGCCGGAATCGGCGGTGCCCTACTATACCACCCAGGATAATGTGCTCACGCGAGCTCTTCGGTTTGGATACAGACCGGAATACGAAGAATTGGTGCTACAATTGGCAGAAATGTTCGATGCAGAGGTATTCTTTAATCAGAATGCATTTGGTCTGCACCGCGACGAACGCACCGGTCAGGTGCGCCCCGATGTATTCAATTCCTCGGAAATATTCGGCCGGGACGGAAAGCGAAAAGGCCATTATCACAAACAGGTGCTGATTGCATTTGGCGAACAAATTCCTTACGCAGAATTCTTGGACGAAACTGGATTAATCAACCTTGTCCCCGAGAGTATTCGATATAGCCGATTCAGGGCAGGCAAGTTGTACACTCTGCTTCCTTATCAAAGCAACGGAAAGTTTGATTCTACCGTAGGTCCCATCGCCTACAGTCCTCTTTCCGATCCAAATTCCATCAAAACAGATGCAATCCGAAAGCTTACGGATAAACTTTCGAACCGGACTTTTAAGCCAGTGGGCTACTTTCTTCCGCTTATTTGCTACGAAGTGCTCAGTCCGGCTTATGTGCGAGATTTCTTCAACGCAAACACCGCCAATCCAGATTTCATGGTTAATATTACCCAGGACAAATGGTACGGCAAAACAGTAGAGAGCTTCCAGCACTTTGAGCTTGGACGCTTGCGCGCCATCGAAACACGAAGAGCCATTGTTCGATCCACGAATTCAGGTGTTTCGGGTATGATAGATTTAGCGGGCAATTATGCGCCCGCCGAGGTGGGCGCAACACTTACAGGGCAGGAAACTACAGAGTATCAGATCTTTAGCGTCCCGGTAAATCGCGCCGGCGATACCGTCTATGTTCAAATTGGCGACTGGTGGCTGATCGTTCCGTTGCTACTTCTTCTGGGACTTCCTTTCGTTCCTCGTCGGAGAAAAGACAAGGGCAATTCCAGTACAGCAGCAACAGCCGCAGGCCCAGCAAAAGTACAGATGCCCGAGGGAAAGACTATTCGACGTCCTCCCACTCGTCGCCGTAGTGGAAAGTAAGCTCTTCGTGAACCTCAATGGAGCGAATCGAATAAAGATGATTCGCATCCCACTCTACGTTCGGACTGGAGCTATGGTTCAGGTACCGGAGGGCATTTTTTCCGTCGATACCGCGCCAGGAGCCATTGTCCTGCTCTACCCATAGAACGTAGATGTCATCGTCCAGTGTGGGGATGCCTTCGTAGGATCCAACGTAGGTCTTCGCAGGTATTCGCGATTTTGCAAAGGCGCCCATCCCATGGATGGCGCTTTTCTTGTTATAAACGAATTTCTCGATCGCAGAATCCGATTTCCTGGAGAATTGCACGGGAAAGGGAGTATCGGCAGGAAGGATGCGCGGACGTTTTTTGGCCGCTGGCTTGCCGGGCTTTTTGGCGCCGGAGCTCTTCTTGGACCCGGGCCGAGGGCTCTTTTTTCCGGCAGGTTTACTGCCCGCTGGCTTCTTCTTACCTGCGGGGCTCTTCTTTTTTGCCGAGTTCCTCTTGGGCTTAGTGGCCGGCTTCTTTTTTGATTTCTTTTGTGTGGTCTTGGATTTGGTTTCTTTCATTGGGGGTATCAGGATTGTTTTCTTGCTTTCAGACGTTCTGCCTGACTCACAATATCCGTTACCCGAACACCAAAGTTCTCGTCAATTACAACAACTTCTCCTTTCGCAATTAGCTTCCCGTTCACCAGCAGGTCCACCGGCTCACCGGCAAGCTTGTCCAGTTCGATAATGGAGCCTTCCCCCAGCGAAAGGATCTCTTTGATGTATTTTTTGGTTCGACCCAATTCCACAGTCAGGGTCATCTCCACATCCATGAGGAGATCCATATTGGGCGTAAGCGGACCCATACCTGCATTGGAAAGCTGCGGGAATCCAACGTTCTTCAATGGATTCTGGCCGGGCTGGGGACCCTGGGGCGCATGGGACTCCTGCCCCATCATGGCTCCGCCGGGTCCGCCGCGGCTGCGCGATCGTTCATGCAGACTGCGCGCCATATCCAGAGGCATAAGCAGGGTAACCCGCGAATCCACCGTGTTTTCGATCTTCAGCGGAATCTGTACGCGAAGCAATCGGCCGCCGGATACAGGAAATGTGGGCTCTTCGGCTACGTTTTTAACATCGAGGCCCAGGGGCGTGACGGCCTCGCCGGCTTTGACGCTGAACTGATTCACCATGGAAAACAGCAGCGGGCCCATGGCATCTTTGATGGTTGCTATTTGTGCGCTGTCCAGACTGGCCGTGGGCTCATCGGCGCCATCTCCGCCCATCAAGAGGGAGCTGATTTTTCCGGCATCGCTCGTAGACAGAAATAGGGCCACCGATCCACTTAATGCGCCGGTGAGGTTCTGGGAGAAGAATACATAGCCTTCGGAAAACTCCCTTTCTGCATCGTCCGGGGTGCGGACTTCTGCATATGGGTTTCCCAGATTCACGGAGCGAGCCAGAATCATCGACAGACTCTGCGTTCCTGATCGGAGGCCCTGATAGACTATGTCAGCCAGGTTTTCTTTTTCGAGGGGGGACAGATCCTCCCCGCCGCCTTGCTGCTGTGCAGGCCCGGATTCGGAGGCCTGGCCGGACAGATCGTCCGCGCCCTGCAATAATAGATCAATTTCTTCCTGAGTAAGTGAGCCGTCCGCCATAGGTGTACCTTTGCCTATTATCGGACAGTTTGTCAAATAGGGCGAATATTATCCTGGCCTCGAAACCGGGAAAATCGGTGGCATCGCCCGGAGGCGCCCCTGCCAGAAATGGCCGGGGCCCGGGCTAGTGGTCCCATCCAATGGAAATCGGGGCCAGCTTTAGAAGATGCTATGGCGGGAGATCGGTCTAGTGTCCCTGGCGATGCAATTTGCCCAGGGTGTGCTCTACGGCGCGCTTTAGCTTATCTGCGGCCCCATCAATGGCTGTATGCAGGTTGTCCGCCTCGTAGCTTACAGCCAGAGGCTGGTGGCTGGAAATGCGCGCTTCCATGGTGCATTTCTTATCTTGCGGTCCTGCTTTGGCGGCGTTCTCATCTTTTAGAAAAACTTCTACCCGGGTAACCTGACCGGAGAAATGGCTCATGGACTTTCGGACTACATCTTCTACATGAGTGAGCAGCCCTTCTTTTCCTTCAATGTGGTTATCAGTATTGATTTCAACGTGCATATTGGTTCCTGGATCACCGATTTACGGTCGGGTCTGACAGACCAGTGATTTTTGCCCTGGACAAGTACCCTACAATCGAGCAAAGAAGCTCTCGAAGGGCGCCATGCTGATTGTGATGCTATCCTTTGAGACAGTCCACGGAATCAGCTGCCCATCAAACAGATCGGTTTTTCGCCTTAAATCGCCTGGCGAAAGCCCCTCGGGAATGGTCACCTCAATGCGAGTAGGTTTTTCCGTGGGATTCCAGAGACCGATATAACCGGCCGGAT
>JAGRNC010000278.1 GCA_020440935.1 Leptospiraceae bacterium
CTCGCCCAGATTGACTCCGAATCGCTCGAAGATCACCGGCAGCATTTTTAGCTTGGTATATCCATCCATGCCGAGAAAAAGCTTACCCTCTACGTCTCCGCCGAATCCGATTCCGGAGCAAGATTCGTAGCATAGCCCTTCATTGCGCGAGGGACCGTAGGCCTCCCGTACTGCATGCAGCTGCAAATTCTGTTGGATAAATTCGGTGAATCCCCGCGCCAGTGTAATGACGATCTTTTCGTCCAGTAAGGGATCCATGAGCCGGTAAGAAGGAGGGATTTGCTCGAGGGGGGACTTGAACCCCCACAGGATTACTCCCACAAGCACCTCAAGCTTGCGTGTCTACCAATTCCACCACCCGAGCGTCCTGCAAAGATTTTTTACAGCCTCCCAGCGGTCGAATGAAAAACGCTTCGGCCCCGCGGTGTAGTTGCCCCGGCCCGCTGCCCTCCCGGCGCAGGGGTCCATCCTTGGACCCATTGCGCCGTTCTCGCACTTCCTGTGCTCACATCCCGGGCAGGGGCGGGGCAACTTGGGGGCAGGGAGCGTTCAAAAGGGGAGGCCCAGGGCAAACGTTTCGTAGCGTTGGTAAAAGGAAGGAACGCTCCGGGCTCGCACTTCCTGTGCTCACATACCGGGCAGGGGCGGGGCAACCTGAGGGCAGGGAGCGTTCAAAAGGGGAGGGTGTCCTCTCCGCGTCCTGCTCAATCAATCGATTCGAATAGATCCAGCCATTCTTTGGGTGGAAGAAAAGGTTCTTGATCGAGCAGAATAGATTTAAGTTCGCCAGCCGCGTCCTTGTTGGCTGGATCACCATTGCTGGACCAGCACACTTCGCCAAACCTTATGCGCCGACAGACACAATCTGTCTGAAAATACTTTCCCTTTGCTTCATTTATCGCGCGGCCCTTTTCTATGTATTTTTCAGACTGCGCATCAATGCTCCAGTCCACCGTGAAACCATCCCTTTTCATTTCATCATTGGTCTTATCCATCGATTCGCGGGCTTCTACGGCGATCTCTTGCCAATATTTCTCTACCTTGCCATCCAGGATTACCCGGATGTAAAAATCGAAGCCTGCTGGAGAACTGCGGAAATTGGCGGTGGTAACACATTCCGGGCTATATAATGGTCCATCGCTGTCTTCGCGTTCGACCATTTCGACATCGAGCCCGGTGGATTTCGCTGTTTCCTTGATCAGCCGCTCGTAATAGTCGCAGGCTTCCCGCGGCGTCGCAGGCCCTTTGCCTTTGCAGCCGATACCCCCTGCTAATGTTAAGAGCGACAAAACCAGCGTAGCAGAACGGAAGCCTTTCATTTGCGGACAATAGCGGATCGATTTTAGAGGTCAAGCCATCCCGCTGAAACCGTCCATTCCAATGGGGAGGATGCGATTAACACCGACCCACCGAATTTCACTGGAATTTTGAGAATCGCGTCCGAAATAGGAGCCAGCCATCTTGATTCGTATCCCACCCCGCTTCCGGATGCGAATTGTATTTGAGGCCGATGGGCTATGAGGAACAGCGACATGCATGGCCGTGGCCATTTCTTGCAAATGCTTACAATTTGAGCGATATGCCCAGGGCGAATCACAATCGCATTGGCCGGTCCCGCTTGGCGCTATCCAGGATCTCTCTGGGAATTAGGGAAGACGCTGCCTTTACATATCGGTCGTTCGTTTTCCGGGAAGTTGTCCAGCGATCGCGGGCTTAGTCTGGCACAAACTAAGTTAATGGCAGACGTTCGCCTGGACCCTCCTATAGTCCGTTTCGCGATACCGGCTCGAAAAAAGTCATCGCATGGTCTACGTTTTCCTTTTGCCGAGTTTTCGCCTGCTTTGCGCCATGGCAGAATGGGTCTGGGAAGCGAGTTCTTTCGCCAAATCCTGGTTCAAGCAAATAGAATCCCGGGGTTTAAGGCTACGCCATTTGTGGCCTTTATCGTCTGGGAAGCGGCCTACGCAATATTCTTCGTCGATTTGCATCTTCGCATTGGACCGGTGGCCAAATTCCTGGCCGTTGCGGGAGTGGGCTGGCTAGCCATCTTTTATGGCTGGCGAATCATTCTTGCTGTCTACCCAATCTTCCTGGCCGGGCATCTCTGGCTCCATCATTCTGCTTCTCTTCCCTGGCTACAGGGATGGTTCGGTCCTATACTCGGTGGGGCGGCCTGCGTTCTTGTTGGACTAACATCGGAATACTATCGAAGAGCTATTTACTCCGAACGCAAATTAGCAGAATCGCTAGAAGCACTCGCGGACTCGCTGGATCAACAAACCAGATTCATGGCCATGGCCGCTCACGAAATTCGGACTCCATTAAATGCGATATCGGGTCATACACAGTTGCTGTTGCGCGCTCAAGATGCTGGTCCGGCCAGAGAAGGGCTTGTGCATATCCGCAAGGCCACGGAACACCTGGGAAGTCTGGTTGCCAATATTCTGGACCTGGCCCGCGCAAAGACCGAGACACTTGCGCTAAACCTGAGCACGGAGTCATTGATTTCTCTTTTGAGCGATACTGTCGATATGCACACTCCGTTCGCAGCATTAAAAGGCCTGAAGCTGGCGGTCTCCATTGATGAGCGGATCCCTGAATTCGTGGAACTGGACCGGATGCGCTTAACTCAGGTGTTATCGAACTTGATCAGCAATGCCATAAAGTACACTCGCACCGGTTCGGTAACTTTGGAAGCCAGAGTTGTTCATCGAAAGGTCGATGCAACCAATGTTGAAGTTCAGTTCTCGGTAAGAGATACCGGAATTGGTATTGCGGCCGAGCATCAAAAAGCGGTGTTCGATGCCTTTTACAAAATCGATCCTCGCGGCTCCCCGGGCGAAGGCAGCGTAGGTCTGGGCCTTTCCATTGCTGCACACCTGTGTAAGCTCATGGGTGGCCAGCTAAAGCTGGAATCTGTGCCCGGAAAGGGCAGCGTGTTTAGCTTTTCCGTAAGATTCGAGAAAGCATCGGGCGGGGGCGAATCGGCCATCGCCTCCAGCGTAGCTAATCCGGGACCGACAAGAGCAGTGTGGATAGCAGACGATAACGAAGCCAACTTGATAGTGCTCGGAAGAATGTTAGAATCGCTTGGGTTTGAAGTTCAAGCGTTTGGCGATGGTGCAGAAGTCCTGGACTTTATAGAAGCGAACGATGCGCGGCCGGATGTAATGATTCTGGATGCACATATGGGGCGAATGGGCGGTCTGGAAACGGCCGCCGAACTGAGCAGTCGCGATCCATCAACCTCCTCCATCCCGAGAATACTGCTAACTGCAGAGACTTTGACTCCGAAGTTGGAAGATCGAATGCGCAGTAGTTTTGATCAAATTTTGTATAAACCTCTGGATATCGATGACCTTGCGCAGGCAATGGACCGCTCCATTGAGCAGGCCATGGGAAGCGTGGATCGTGGTCTGACAGGCCATACCTGATCCATGGCCAGGATTCGACTTTTTCTGAACCCCCAGTGATCCATCTGGCCGCGGTTCGACCAGGAATAGAAGGCGGACTCACAATGAGGGCTATGCCCTGCTATTCTCAGATTGCTTCCGGTACCTGGCGCCACGCGTTGGAATTGGTATGCGCCAGCGCAGGCCAAGGGCCAGCTATGCGCTTAGTAGCGTTGACAGCGCAGTCGCCCGTTGCGGATTGAGACATGGCCGCGAGCAAGAAGTCAAAAAAAGTTAGTCTGCCCCAGGAAGTGCAGAAGTCGGTAGATTCGGGAAACCTGATGGTTTCGGTGTCCGGAATCCGAGGGACTCTGCCCGGCGGATTTTCCTCCGCCTCGCTTGCTCGATTCGTTCAGTCTTTTGCGGCCATGACTGGAAAATCCATCGTTCTTGGAAATGATGCCCGACCGTCCGGAGAGGCTCTCCGATCGATCATTCAGGGATCGCTGCTTCTATCCGGAAAAGAAATCATAGATACCGGCCTTGCGCCCACACCCACAGTAAAGGCGGTGGTTTCCGCGCGAAAGGCTTCGGCGGGCATTATTGTTACAGCCTCGCACAATCCCATCCAATGGAACGGTTTGAAATTTCTAAAGAAAGGCGGGCTTTTCTTTGGCGCCTCGGAGCTGGAGTCCTGGAAGCGCGCTCTGTTGGAGGCCACCGATTCCACTGCTGCTCCCAAAAAGATGGGAACAATCAAGACGATCGATGGGGTTTCGCTGCACATCGAAAGCATACTAAAGCGCATTCCTAACGTAGCTCAAATTCGAAAGCAGAAATACAGGGTAGTGGTGGACGGTGTAAACGGCGCCGGTCGCGAAGCTCTACCATTACTTCTGGAAGCGCTGGGATGTAAGGTGATTCGT
>JAGRNC010000027.1 GCA_020440935.1 Leptospiraceae bacterium
TACCGTTTCCGCGGGTACAGGACTGCTCCACAGACTTCACAGTGTTAACATTGCAAAGGCTATGGTTGGCCAAAACACCATCATCATTTCCGGGCAGAAAGGGACTGGTTGCATAGAGGTAATCAGTTCCTTCGCCGGAAGTTGTGTAAAAGGTTCTACCTTGCGACTGGTAGTGATTGAAGCCATTTCTGGCACCGCTGGTACTTACAGACTCATCCAGCTCTCCGCCCAGGGTATCAAAACCCAGCCAGGCTAGATAGCTTGTGGAAATGTCGGCAAGTTCCGATCCGCCCGCCGCACTGGCCATTAGCTGAATACGTCGGATGTTCACCCCTGATGGGCTGTTCAAACCGAAGTAAGCGGCTACGACCAGTCCGCCAGTGGAATGGGTGTAGATCTCGCAGTCATTGGATCCTGTGCAGAAAACGCGGAGAGCATCGTTGAATTGCTTCTGAGCTCCACATGTATCCCAGCTATAGGCTCCGCCGTTGCGAGTTCCATCAAATCCCACGTAGCGTACGTTGGACAGACCTGTAACGGCTCCCCCCCAGTAGTTGTTGTAGTCGGAAGTTCCGCTGGAAGTGCTGGTTAAAGCACGACAGTGGTTATCTCCTGATCGACCATGGACAAACAGCCGGTAGGTTGTCGCTGATAGTCCTTGTGACGCAATTAACAGCGTCACAGCCATAAACGCGATTTTACGCATTCGAAACACTCCTCTTCCCCTGTAGGGAAAAATTTTGCTTAAATTTTCCGCATTTGATGCGGGGGTGTCCATAAAAAAAGAAAGTTAGAGCGCGCGAAGGGTCTCTTTTTACGCGATTCGCGCAGATAAGCCAACCGTCGAAGCTCCGGCATCGCGGCCCGCCGGGCCGAAAGTAGAGCGAATCATGATTCCCGCACCTGGGTACGTAGCTCGAATTCCGACCACGCAAGTGGGAATCAGAGAACCATAGTTAAGAAATGGATCTAAACGACCGGCTGTGTTCGACAATGCGGGATTTCGAATTACCGGTGAAAAAGACCGGGTCTTTCGACCCGGTCGCAGCAAACCTATCGTTTGTTGTAATCGTACTTGGCGTCGCCGTGTGAGTGGCCGCCACCGCCTGTATAAACGGTGTAATACGGGCTCCAACGGTAGCTGTAATCGTAGCAGGTTTTGGTCCACAAGAACCCACAAGAGTAGGATCTTGTCATGGTACCATTACCACGAGTACAGGATTGGTCCACAGACTTCACAGTGTTGATGTTGCAAAGACTGTGGTTTGCCAGAACGCCATCGTCATATCCCGGTAGGAATGGACTGGTGGCATAAGCGTAATCAGTACCTTCGCCAGAAGTAGTGTAATAAGTCCTACCACGAGCTTGGTTGTGATTAAATCCATTTCTGGCGCCGCTGGTACTTACAGACTCATCCAGCTCTCCGCCCAGGGTATCAAAACCCAGCCAGGACAGATAGCTTGTGGAAAGATCCGCAAGTTCCGATCCACCGGCTGCGCTGGCCATTAGCTGGATACGTCGGATGTTCACCCCGGATGGGTTGTTCAAACCAAAGTATGCTGCTACTACCAGTCCGCCAGTAGAGTGGGTGTAGATTTCGCAATCATTGGAACCGGTACAGAAAACACGGAGAGCATCATTGAATTGCTTCTGAGCTCCACATGTATCCCAGCTATAAGCTCCGCCGTTGCGAGTTCCATCGAACCCTACGTAACGTACGTTAGAGAGGCCGGTAACGGCTCCCCCCCAGTAGTTGTTGTAATCGGAAGCTCCGCTGGACGTGCTGGTTAGAGCCGTGCAGTGGTTGTCTCCCGATCGACCATGGACAAACAGCCGATAGGTGGTCGCTGACAGTCCTTGTGACGCTACGAGTAGCATCACAGCTAGAAACGCGATTTTGCGCATTCGAAACACTCCTCTTCCCCTTTATAAGGGAATTCTTTTTTTAAAACGGTCCGGACGGGCCAGACCAATGTCTATAATAAAATGAGGTTTGACGGTTTTTCAATGGAAATTCTCGCGAGTCCTATTGCAAGACGCGAAGCGGTGGCGAAAAGAAAATGGGATCGCCCGAAAGGCGACCCCATGATGATGCGTAATCTAATTGGACTAGGCTTAACTTTCTTTAGCGTAAGTCAGTCTATTCGTTAACGAGCTTCTGCAGAAATTCAATTCGATTCTGTTTCTCTTCTGAATTCCATTCATTACCAGAGAAATCCGACGCCCGGTAATTGGTGGTGGTATGATCCTCCGCAGGCTGAATGTATTCCCAGAGCGGTTCGGTTTGCTTACCAGACACCGACTCTCCTGTGCGAAAGGAATCTTCTACCATATCGGGCGTTACAGCCGAGTTATTCCGGCGTCCACGGATGTCGCGAACAACATACGGACCATCAATGCCCCGATCTTTCAGAATCTTTCCGAAGAATACCAGCGGTATGTCCTGGCTACCTGCCTCAAGCTTGCCCTGCCAGCTACTTGTAGCGACGAATTCTTTCTTTCCGTCTTTCTGTTGCAGGTTCGCATCGAATTGATAGTAGCCTGGCTTTTTGATCGTTACAGGTACTCTTACTTCCAGGCTTCCCTGAGAAAGGCTATCGGTAATGTTGGTGCCAAACGTAGCGACGGTATGGGGCGTGGAGAACCAGCCGGCCCGCTGATTATGTTTGTTACCGTTTACCACCATGTCGGCTTCCAGGTACATATCTCCCCAGTCGTTGGCGGTGGGGCGTACCAGGAATGTATAGATTCCATCGTTTGCCTTCTCGTCGCCATTCTCGCCATCATCGCCAAAGCCGATGGGCGGCAAGGTGCCTTTGGTTTGCCGGAACAGCTTGGTGTATACTTTGGGTTGAATATCCTGAATTTTTACCGCGTTCCCTTTTTCATCGCCGCATCGTAAATATACATGGAAATCACCGGTGCCGACGGAAATAGACCGTTCGGCCCACATTTCGCATTTTTCCTGAGCGAACTGGGCAGGCTTATCGCAATTAGGTACGCCATCTTTCGTCATTTCGCAGCCTTCTGCCGGCTTCTGGATGACTCCGCGGGGCGGTTGTTTGAACTCAAAGGGATTGGTTAGATCTTCCTGCCACGCGTACAACGGTCGCGAGCTTGGCGGATACTGCGCCCACTTCTTGTAGCGTTCCAGTTTGGCCACCGGATCCTCATCCACAGAAACCATTTCGCTTCCCGGCATCTTTTCTACGGTCGGGTCGAATGGCGATGTTGTGATTTCAGTGTCCGGTGTAGGTCCGGAATCCGGCTCGCTTAGCAGCGCATAAAAAATCCCTACTACCAGCACAATTACGACGGCCAGTATAGCTCCGATCATAAGAATCGGCGTTTTACTCTTCATTGAATCCCCCTGTTTTTGAACATGTACCGCAATCCAATCTGGACTGCGATGCACCATCGAACGTCGACTCGGACTATTTTACTTTGTTTTTAGTTGCGCATGAACGAGACATACAGCCCATGCTGCTCCGGTCGCATTCGATTCTGGCTTTGAGTTTATGGAAGCGGCCATTCCCTGTCAGCATTTTTTCGCGATGCCGGTATCAGGATCTGGTATTTCTGCTCGGTCCCTTTTTCCTGCTTCCTGTATTTCCGTTTCTTTCCGTTGACGCAGTCTTCTTCTTTAACTTTGTACTGCCTTTTGCATCCGCGCTGGTTGCTGCTGATTTCTTTGTCGATTTCTTACGGCCCGCAACCTTCCCTTTTTTGGCGTTCGCCGATGTTTTCTTCTTGGCAGCGGTCTTGCTGGAATTCCGTTTCGAAGCTTTGTCGTCCCGCTTGCTTTCCCCGGGCATGTGTGCCTTCGTGGCCGCCTTCTGGGACGGGGCGTCCGTAGAAGAGGCATTCGAAGCTATGGAAGGGTCCTCATTTCCAGCCTCGGTTCGAACACGGCGAACGGGTCCATCGACCTTTCGCCCAAACCTTTCATTAACATTCAGTCGCTTGATCTTGTTCTGTAGAGTCGATCGATTAATGCGCAGCGCCTGGGCTGCATGGGATACGTTCTGGCCGTTGCGTCGAAGCATGCTTGCGATAATGCCGGCCTCCAGTTCTTCCATGATTTCATCGAGGCTCATCCCGCGTTCCAGGCGTGAAAGCACCTCATGCGGAATTCCCGATAACTCCGGATCCTGGAATATATACAAATAACCGGATGTCCTGGATTCGCGATGGATAGTGGTAATCTCAACACTTATGCTAAGTTCCGGGATCGAAGCAAACAATAGATCGGCCGGATGCGGTCCTTCGCTGTAGATGCGGGCCAGCAACCCTCGGGTCAATTCGAGAAAATAGGTTTCAGCAAGCGCCAGGTTTCCGTGGAATAAATCCCGCCCTAGAATTCGGGCCTGAAAACCTTCGTTGTAAAAGAGTGCATGGCCATGTAAATCCGTGGCAAGTATGGGGTGTGGAATGGCCGAAAGAACTAGCCTGGCAAACCACTGGTCGGAGCTTTCCGGCGAAGCGTCCAGAGTGGGCGGCTCCTCTGCAATGTCCTGTTTCGCATGCCTTTCCTTGAGGCGGGCCGCTTGATGGAGCAGTTCGGTATCGCTCCATTCGGTCTTTTGCTGTCCTGCGAAGTTGAGTACTGGCACCGGCGTCTGCGCCGCAAGCTTCATTAGCTCTTCGCGAGCTATGGGGATCACCACCCATTCATCGGGGATTTGTTCGTATTCGGTTTCGGCACGGCCCAGATCGGACAGTTCTCTGTTTAGTAGATCCCTGGAAAGAAACCCCTCCAGAGTTTCTTCCAGGTCCCGAATTAAAGGAATATAGTTTAGATTGGATGCGTAGAAGTAGCGTATGATTTCCAGGGGCCTGATACGACTCACAGTGAGACAGGCCCTGAATTGCTATTTGCTGGCAACGAAATTCCGCAGCATCGATGGAAAAGGTTGAATGGCGTCCAGCTTTTCGGTGAGTTCGTATTCCAGGATATCGCCCGCGGCTGTAATATCGTTTTCTTCCAGAGCCGAGGATAGATCCTTGAGTAGCTCCATCATCTGCTGCGCCACCTCGTCAAAATCCTGACCGTTAGCCGAACGATCTTCCATACCCCCGGCGCGACAGCGCGCCTCGAGGGCGAACAGGCAGGACATGAATCCCTGCAGTCGTTCCACCACCGAATCGAGCAGCTCCAGAGCTATTCCCTCTTTTCCCGATTGGAAGGCTTCATTTGTGGCTACGATCTCTTTTTTGAACGCGGGCAGTTTGCTTTCAAACTGTTCCAGCGCTTCGGAGAGTTCTTCCAGGCCTGCATTCTGGGCTGCAAGCTGCAGGGCCAAACGCATGGACATGGATTTCAATGGTCGCATATGAATCAACACGGCTGCGATGTTTTCGCTTTGCGGTTCGTTTGACTGGACTGCATTCTCCAGAGTATCAATCGATTGTTTTAATGCGTTCAAGGTATGCGCGATGGGCGCGGATACATTCCCCTCGGGCATGGGCACCACAAGACTCTGAAGATCCAGCCCCAGAAGTCCGGCCAGGCTGTCGGTGGCCTGCTCGATCCATCCGTAGCCTTCCTTTAGATCAGCCACCTGCGATTCATTCAGGTATTCTTTACCGTAGAGGAAAGAGCCGGCCTGGTCAAGGTAGCGATCCAGTTCATGAGCTGCCTCGGCGATGAAATGATCCTGGTCGGCGACCACAAAGTCCAGCCGATTGACATCGTCCAGAGCCACTTCTTCGAGGGCCGACGGCGATACATCCCGATCGTCGACCTTCAAATTCATAATGTAATGATTCTGGTTTTTGCTCCATTTCTCAATGGCATCGTAGACTTCCCGCAAAGTCTTCTCCTCGTTGAGCGAGGCATCCAGTTTCTGGTCATTCACATAGATATTCATAGCATTACTCCGGACAGTTCCTAGTATTATGTCGTTGTAATGGGGCTGTCACTGCACAATTTTTCCAGTTTCTTGGGATTTTTGTTAATCCGACGGCTACTGCCCCAGCTTGCTTTTCAGGTATTCTGATTGGGAATGGGCTTCCCGGATCGAGCTTTCCATCCGTCCGAATTTTTCACGGAGAGTTTGTTCTTTCTTATCCAGACTGCTCTCTTTGCTGGCGATCATCTCTTTCTTTTCATCAATGCGAGTCTTCACCGTATCGATGCGGGCGCTAATCAAGCCGCCGGCAAATTGAATGTATGGCTTGAGCGTTTCGGTCATCTTGAACGCCACTCCATTGTCCGGTACAGAATCCTCATTCAGGTCCGATGCAAATAGATTCTTTACGCTTTCGGGAGACTCGTTCAATGCCTTGCTCAGCGCTGCATCGTCTACTTTGAGATAACCGTCTTTGATTTCAGACCACTTTGCTCCGACATCTCCGGTGCTGATTCCAATCTGGGAAAGAACACGATAATCGGGCTGACTCAGACTTGGGTAGGAAGATGCAGTAAGCATCTGCACGGTATTAACCAGCTGTCGCGCAGTGGGATCACCGGCAAATATTCCGGATTTATCTTTGAGCTGGCGATAGCCTTCACGGATATCCGAGCCATCGGTGGGACGGTCGATTTGGAATTCATCGTGCTTAACAAATTCGCTATTCTCTTTGACGAACTTCACTAGATCGTTGTATGCCTCGACCCATGCGGTGATCTTCTTTTTGATCTCTTCGCTATCCGCTTTTACGGTGATTTGCACCGGTCCATTGGTGGGACGATGCAAATTCAGGCTGGCGCCCTGGATAATATCGGTAATGTTCTCATTGCTACTTCGAGTAATCTCGATGCCATTCATTTTCAGCTTTGCATCTTTTGCAGGCTGCGTTTCGTTCATTGGTCCAAAGGCTGCATCTTCCTGGCTACTCTGTAGCGAAAGATTGCTTATTGCAAGCTTGCTGGAATCCTTACCATCAAACTGAATGGACTTGATCTTGCTGCCTTCCGGCAAATCGGCCAGGGGAATTTCCATGGGTCCGTTTTGCGAAATCCGGAATTGTCGCTTCTGCTCGCTTCCCGATGCATCGAAAACTACAGTAATTTCGCCGCTGGCGCCGCCGGCCGCAGGGTTTTTCTGCCCGTTGTCCTCTTTCACCGTGCGCGTACGCTCAATGTCTGCGGCCGGGAATTTAATATCGCCTGCCTCTACTTCCACTTCTGGACCAGGTCGGGTGGTTTCCGTGCGACTCTTACCAGGATTCGATTGCGGATTGTTTGCCGATACTTCAGAAGAAATCACCAGCGTTAGAGTGCCCGGCTGTAGATCCACGCTCAGATTTGCCTGGCTGCCATTTTCCAGCGTCAGAGTCTTCTTATCGGGAGAAATTCCATAGGTGGCCCCGGTGGGAGCGGTCATCTTGGACTGTTCGAAAGCTACATCGGTTTTGCTGTCCTTTTTGACTTTCTTCTCGCCGATGAATCCAGCCTGCTTCAGGATGCTGTCGGGATCAGAAAAGCTAAATTGCCCCTTGGTGCCGCTAACCGAAGAACGAAGTGAAATAAGGGCAGTATTCGAATCAATGTTAATGACGCTTACTTCGTAGTCCTGTCCTGCCTTGCCCTTGAGGGCTCGTTCCAGATCCACTACTCCACCGCCTGGAAAATCCACTGGAATCTCCTTGTCGCCGACGTTGATTGTGAACTTCCCTTTGGGCAGATTCTCCGAACGACCGATCTGCCGACTGGTAATTTGATGTCGGGTGGCCAATTCGATTACCTCCACATCCTGGGTTCCCGGATCTACGTCCGGCGCGGCCTGACCGGTGATGGCGCCGGGATCGGAGGAAATTACGGATTTTGTGGCAAAGGGCCCTGCAAAGGAATACAGGTCGCGACTGGTATCAGAGAGCTTTCGCGCACGATTTCGGAGCTCCTCAAACGCTTTGATTTCGATCTGCGCACGGGCCACATCTTCCTGCAATCGAAGCAGTGGCATGCGCTCCGCCTTCATTAGCTTGTCGATCATCTCCTGGGAGTTGATTCCCGCATTATTCTGGAATATGGCTGGTGCTGGCATTGTGTTCCCTCCCTTTCAACATCGGGACTCTAAAAAATTCCCTTAGCATCCTGGACAACTTCCCTCCCATTTTGTGCAATAAAATGGACCATCCCGGCGCCTGGTTTTTCCCTTTTGCCGTTCGGAAGGCTGGCCAGGCCTTCCCCGGGTTGAGCCATCGAAAGCCACTGACGCGGTCGGGCTCGCAACCGAGTGTCGCCCCCTACTTGACAGTATCAGGAATTGGCCGGCCCTGGCAATATGGCCCCCGATAAAAAGAGTCTGTTTAGAGTAATTTTTCAGAGTCAGGGTAAATCGTACGAAGTGCTGGCTCGCGAAGTGGGACAGTCAGATTTCTTTGGATTTATTGAGGTTCGCGAACTAGTTTTTGGAGAAAAGTCGCAGGTGCTGGTAGATCCCACCGAGGATGGGCTGCGCCAGGAGTTTGAAGAAACAAAACGAATCATCATCCCGATGCATAGCATCGTCCGCATCGATGAACTGGATCGACAATCTCGGGCGCGGGCCCGGGTCGTCTCCCTACCCGGCGGCGCCTCCACAGAACCCAGGCCTGGCCCAATGTATGGCCCGCCAAAGGGCATGTAGCAAACGGACTTTGAGTAGCGAACTGACTTTGAACTGTTTTACTTTTCAGTTTGGAAGGTGCCTGGCTGATAATCAGCAGGCTAGCGCTGCCCGTTGTATGCTGGGCCGGCAGGGGCTATCGAAGCGCCAAACCGCCGGTCCGAGGGCTCGAATGCTTTATGGAGATCAGGACCGACGTCTTTCTTTGTCGTGATTAATTCGGTTCAGAATATAAAGAAACAGAAAAGCTCCGATGAGCGCCGCGATCAGATTGACGCGAGTAAGCAAAATGTCGTCGCCCCAGGATGGTTTCATTAGCCAGGCTATGACTCTAGAAAACCAGACTTCGGGGCTTGTGATGACGCCAATGAGTATGGCTCCCACAGTGCCAATCAGGGTCGCCCCCCAGAATCCACCGAGCAGATCCCGGTTCAAACGGAAATAATAGTAATAGGCGGCCGCAAGTCCGGCGAGGCCGTTTACGCCCAGGTCTCTAACGACCAGAAGAAATTTGATAAAATCGTCCATGCGAATCGAGTTAATCTTTTTTTCCGGGTAATTCGAGTAAATAAGAATTTACATTGCGCCTTTTTGCAGCAACTTGCTTGGGATGGAAATACGCGGAAGCGCAAGGCTGTACGGCATACTGGGGCATCCAGTAAAGCATTCTCTGTCTCCTCGGTTGCACAATCAGGGCTTTGCAGCGCTTAAATCGGACTCCATCTACATTCCCTTCGATGTAGATCGCACAGGTCCCTTCTTAAAAAGGTTCCTGTATTCTTCCAATATCCATGGTCTTTCGGTCACCATCCCGCATAAGCTCTGGGCCTATCGCGCATCGGATAGCTCAGATCGTCTGAGTCAAATCTGCGGCGCCAGCAACACACTTCTTATCCATAAGAAAGCGGGAAAGGCGACGCCCATCCTGGAGGCTCGCAACTCGGATGGGCCGGGAGCTGTTCAAGCTTTGAAGGAGGCCGGAAGCATTCGCGGAAAGAACATTCTAATTTCCGGATATGGCGGTTCGGCCAGGGCTATCGCAGCACAGATTCTACTGGAAGAGAAGCCCGCCTCTATCTGGATCGCCGGTCGCAATGCCACGAAGATCAAACGATTTGTGCGAGACTTAAAGAAAGCGATCAAGGGAGCGCCCATCTTCGCGCTGCCCGCAGGGGCAACATCGCTTCCGGCATTGCCAGGAATCTCTGCTGGCGCAGTAAAAACAGATATCATTATTCAAACAACGCCGCTGGGCATGTCCTCGCACGCGGATGCCAACACGCTTCCCGTTTCGGAGGCCTTTTTGAAGAAAGGCACTGTAGTCTTTGATATAGTGTACAGCCCCATGATGACGCCGCTTCTAACGCTGGCAAAAAAGCGAAAATGCAAGATCGTCTACGGCTACAGGATGCTCCTACACCAGGCAGTGTATCAATTTCAGTGGTTCACAGGGAAGAAACCAAATGTAGCCGCCTGGGAAAAGATACTGAAGTCTGACCTTGCCGGTAAGAATCGAAAACGCTAATATGGGAAGCCGGCTGGAAACCGATCTGGAAAAGCGGATTAATCCGGAGCGAAGCCGTAAGTTTTCTACGGAGGATTTTGCGCGACGTTTGGTTGATCTAGAAGAAGCGGGCGCCCAACTCTGGCCCAGAAAGAATGGGATCCGCCTGGCCGTGGTCGGGACAAACGGAAAAGGCTCGGTGAGTCATTACCTTTCCAGTATGCTGCTTCGTCATGGACAATCGGTGGGTCTTTATACCAGTCCGCATCTACACCATTTTACGGAGCGCATACGGATCAATGGCGAAGCGATCGCCACCCATGTCCTGGATGCGTCCTACGAATGGTTACGGTCGCGAATGGATCCCGCATTGTGGTCAGACCTGAGCTACTTTGAACTACTAACGTTGGTGGCAATCCAGGCTTTTCAAAGTTCTGACTTACAATTTCAGATATTTGAGGCCGGGCTCGGTGGCCGCCTGGACGCCACCCGGCTCTGCAAGCCCGAGCATGTCATCGTTACACGCATATCTCTGGATCATACCGCATTGCTGGGCCATACCCGCGAAGCGATCTTCCGCGAAAAGGTTGCGATGGTTCAGGATTCTACGTCGGATTTATACTTGATGGATAAGACTTTCGCAGCCGCAGCCAAAAAAGCAAATCAGTGCCCCACGCTTCACGTATTTTCGCCCACGGAACGAAAGGCGGCCGGGCAAAATGCAGCAACCCATTATCTGGAAAGTAACTTTGCCTTTGCAGAATGGATCCTTTCGCATATATTACCGGAAGCCCACCTCCATCGATTTGAAGATTTTCCTCCGCCGCCGGGGCGGATGGAGCAAAAAGAAGGACATGGTATTCGATGGATCTATGACTCGGGCCACAACCCGGCCTCGCTGTACCAGGTACTTTCCGAGATCCAGGGACCTATGCTGCTAATTCTGGGCATACTGCCCGATCGATCGTACCGACAATTCCTTCGCGTGGCCGCTCGATTCGGCCATCGGACTTTTGGACTTACCTTTCCGGGCCTGGCCGATGTTCCCCCGGAGATACCATCCCTGGATGGCCTGCGGCCTGATCAATGCAGAGAAAAGGTGCTGGCTACCTGCAAAGAATCAGGGTATGATACAGTGGTGATTACGGGCAGTCATAGGATTCATGATTTATTTCTGGAAATTCTCGGTCCGTCCGGAGTCCATGCCTGAATATGGGCCGATTCCTTCCGGAAATCCCGCATGAAGAGCTCCAGTCCCGCCGAAAGAAATGCCAGCAAAGAATGGAGGATGGCTCCCTTCTGCTGCTGTTCACCGGCCCACGGCAGATTCTGAGTAATGATGTGCACCACCGATTCCGCCAGGATTCGGATTTCTACTATCTTACCGGGCTACCTGTAGAAGAAGGCATTCTGGCCTTAAGTCCGGAATCGGCCACCGTCTACATCAAACCGGGTAGTCCAGAAAAAGAAACCTGGGAAGGCCCGCAGCCAGATATTATAGAAACTACTGAGATTTCGGGCATCGAAGACGTGCGGCCCTGGGAAAAGTTTGACGAAGACCTGGAAAGCCTACTCAAGAATCGGTCTGCTCTGTATTACCCTTATTCCTTTCATCCTGAATGGGACCAGAAGCTTTTAGGCCTGGCCAGCCGTTTGCATCTTCGCGGCCGCGGGGGCGATGCAGGCCCGGGCAGCATTTTGCATTCCGCAGAACTGGTGCATGAACTTCGAATGTTCAAATCGGACTGGGAAATTGCGCGAATGCAGGAAACGGCGGCGATCACCACCGAGGCGCATATGCGTGTCATCGAAGCTACCCGGCCTGGAGTTTTCGAATCGGAGCTCGAAGGAGTACTATTTTCGGTGTTTCGCAAGCACGGAGCAAACGAGGCCTATCCTTCCATTGTGGCCGGCGGGCCCAGGGCCTGCATTTTGCATTATATCAAAAACGATGCCGAGCTAAAAGAAGGACAATCGGTACTCATGGATGCGGCAGCCGCGCGTAACTATATCCACTCCGATGTAACCCGCTGCTTTCCCGTAGGAAAGCGATTCACGCAAGAACAAAGAACCATATACGAAATTGTATTGAAATCGCAAAAAGAAGCGGTGGCGGCCACTGTGGTCGGCGCAACCATGGACCTGGTGCATGAAAAGGCAGTGTCAGTGCTGGTCGAAGGACTTCGGTCCATCGGACTATTGAAGGGCACCACCGAGCAAATCCTGGAAGAAAAGTCTTACCGACGATTTTACATGCATCGCACCGGTCACTGGATCGGTCACGATGTGCACGATGTGGGCCGCTATTACATAGAGGGAAAGCCCAGGCATTATGAACCAGGAATGGTCACAACAGTGGAGCCAGGGCTGTATATTCCTCAAGACGATGACATTCCGGCGGGATTCCGGGGAATAGGCATTCGCATAGAAGATGATGTAGTAGTCACAAAAGACGGGCCTTTGAACCTGACCCAGTCCATGCCAGTAGAAATAGAACAGATCGAAGGATTGAAGTAATGTTTGAACAGATATCACTTTTTGGAATACCAATCACGTCGTTTAGCCTTCTGCTAATGCTAGCGTTCTTAACGGCCGCGTACCTGATTCCCAAAGAATTACACAGGCGCGGCTTGAGCGTTGAAATTGGCGATCAATGCCTGTTGCTAGCGGTGCTGGGCACTATAGTGGGCGCAAAGATCGGTTTTGTCTTCGAGAAATGGAGCGATATCTGGGGCTTTCCTGTGGGCTTCTGGCATACGATGGAGTATGTCCTTCTGCACAAGCACGGTTTGGCGGATTATCAGCCACGATCGGAATATGTTGGCCTTTGGGCTACATTATTCAGCCGTGGTGGACTTGTATTCTACGGCGGCTTTGCCGCAGGCTTTGGAGCTCTCTATTTCTACCTGAAGTACAAAGGCCAGGATATCTGGCGCTATGGCGATGCATTCATTCCATCTATGGCCATTGGTTATGGCATTGGACGATTGGGTTGCATCGTTAGCGGCGATGGCTGCTTTGGTTATGCCGCGCCGGTTCAGATTCCATTTTTGACAATGGTCTATGCCGGACCACATTCGCACTACGTGAACAGTGTATTTTCCTACGTCACCGGCGGCTCCATGGGAACCGATGGAG
>JAGRNC010000279.1 GCA_020440935.1 Leptospiraceae bacterium
CAGGGAGCGAAGTAAGAAAGTGTGTTATAACCCCAGTAATTGGACAGGCCCTTTTCCACCAGCGGATGCTCCGAAATGCTATGGTGCACCGGCAGCAGTTCCACAGCGGTAACGCCCAGAGATTTCAGATAGTCCACCACCGGTTCGCTGCAGAATCCCAGATAGGTCCCCCTTAGTTCGGGCGGAACTTCCGGGTGGCGCATGGTAAATCCCTTGATATGCGCCTCGTAAATGACGGTATCTTCCCAGGGAATGCTTGGTCGGCGATCGTCACCCCAGGTAAAGGCTGCATCCACCACCGCGCCCAGAGCAACGTGGGGTGCGGAGTCGGAAAAATCCGGCGTTTCATAATTTCCAGGGTAACGGAATCCATAAACCGATGGATGCCATTGCATATCGCGTCCAATGGCTTTGGCGTAGGGATCCAGCAACACCTTGGCCGGGTTAAACCGATGGCCTTCATGGGGGGCGTAGGCTCCCGTAACCCGGTATCCGTATAGCTGACCGGGCCGCAGGCCTGGCACGTAGCAGTGCCAGACATAATCTGTGCGCTCTTGCAATGGAATGCAATAGGTCTCGGTGGCATCCGCTGCATGATCAAAAAGTACAAGTATAACGCTACGCGCGTTTTCGGAGTACAGAGCGAAGTTAACGCCCGCACCATCCCAGGTTGCCCCAAGGGGATAGGGCTTTCCGGTAAGCACTTTCATACGTGCGCAAGGATGAGAACAAGACTCAGAAAATCTATCGGTTATTAGAGGCCGGTTTTGTTTTTTGAAATGTAAATCGTTTGACAGATACCCGTGACGGGGTGCATAGAGTGTACCTGCGAATGAACGTTCGCATTTCCAAAAGGTCCAGACCCGGATGAAGAAATTAAAGATCCTCATGATTGGATGGGAGTACCCGCCTTCGATTACGGGCGGCCTGGGTATGGCCTGCCGGGGGCTGGCCCGTGAAGTGGCCGCCAGAGGACATGAGGTATACTTCGTGCTCCCCCGTGTCCACGGAGACGAACCCAGAGATCCGGGAGTCCACCTTATCGGTCTGAACACTCGGGATCTTCCGGTTTCTGATGGCGAACTCCAGGATATGTTATCGCATTTTGTGGAGCGGCATGGCGCCGAGATTCGTGGCCTGGTTCCGTTTGGCGCTTACGAAAGTCAGCCGCCCACTGCCGAGCAAATCGCACAGAATCTGGAGCGGATTCGGATGCAACTTGCGAAGAATATGGAGGACAGCCAGAATGCCGCCGAACAAATTCTGAGCGGCGGTTATGGATCGGATCTGTACCACCAGATCCATTTGTATGCGGACTTTGTTTCCATACTGGCCAAACGCCTCAATGTAGATCTAATTCATGCCCATGATTGGATGACTTTTCCCGCCGGCCTGGGGGCGCTGGTACAATCCGGCCGTCCGCTGGTTGCGCATGTACATGCCACCGAGTTTGACCGTAGTGGCATCCACGGGAATCGCTATGTGGAAGATCTGGAAAGGCATACCTTTCATCGTGCCAATGCAGTGGTCACGGTGAGCAATTATACAAGACAAATCATCATAAACCGATACCAGGTGTCTCCGGACCGAGTCTTTCCGGTGCACAATGCGGTGGAGATTGAAGAACAGGCAGGCCCTGCCCGGCGGCCTTTTGAGGAAAAGATGGTCACTTTCCTGGGAAGGATCACATTCCAGAAAGGCCCGGACTATTTTGTTCGGGCGGCCCGCAAGGTAATCGATAAGAACCACAATGTCCGGTTCGTGATGGTGGGCACCGGCGACATGTATTCCAGAATGATCGAAATGGCCGCCGACCTGGGCATCGGGAAGTACTTCCATTATACCGGCTTTCTCAAGCGCGAACAGATTCGACAGATCTATGGAATGAGCGATCTATACGTCATTCCCAGCGTTTCGGAACCATTTGGTCTTACTGCGCTGGAAGCCATGGCTCAGGGCGTACCTGTTGTGGTCTCCAAACAATCCGGGGTCAGCGAAGTTATCAACAACTGCATTAAGGTTGATTTCTGGGACATCGATGCCATCGCAAAGTCTATCCTGGATGTTATCGGCAACGATGAGCTCCATAGTCAAATGCGTGAGAGCGGAATGCAGGAAGCGCGTCGCATCTCCTGGTCGCAGAGCGCCGAAAAACTAGAAGAAGTGTACAGGACGGTGCTGGCATGATTTCTATTTGTTTCTATTTTGAGGTGCACCAGCCGTACCGATTGCGGAACTACGGCTTCTTTGACCTGGGAAATCATAGCTACTTCGATGAAGATGCGAATCGCCGCATCGCCGAGAAAGTAGCCAATAAATGTTATCGTCCCGCCACATCCTTACTCTACGACATGGTCAAGAAATACGGAGATCAGTTTCGATTTACGTTCTCCGTAACGGGTACCGCCATCGAGCAGTTCAAGGCCTATACGCCGGATGTAATGGATCTGTTTCGCGCCCTGGCAGAGACCAGAAAAGTGGAGTTTCTGGCGGAGACCTACTATCACAGTCTTTCTTCTCTCTTTAGCGAAAAGGAATTTAGACAACAGGTACGCATGCACTCTGATTTGATGCATCAGGAATTTGGCGTTCGTCCCACTTCCTTCCGAAATACTGAGTTAATCTTTAACAATCACATCGCCTATCTGGCCGAAGACATGGGTTTTACCGCTATTCTTTGCGAAGGCGCGGAACGAATTCTTGGCTGGCGAAGTCCGAACTTTCTCTACAGCCCCCGGTATAGCCCGCGCATCAAAGCGTTTCTAAAGAATTACCGATTGAGCGATGACATCGCATTTCGATTTTCCGATCGTGGATGGATGGAGTTCCCGCTTACCACGGACAAGTTTGCCCAGTGGCTACACAACGTTGCTGGAAATGGCACCGTAGTAAACTTGTTCATGGATTACGAAACCTTTGGCGAACATCAGTGGGAGGATACGGGCATTTTTCAATTTCTCGAC
This sequence comes from Leptospiraceae bacterium, assembly GCA_020440935.1. Taxonomy (GTDB): domain Bacteria; phylum Spirochaetota; class Leptospiria; order Leptospirales; family Leptonemataceae; genus UBA3465. The sequence continues at coordinate 2,964 of JAGRNC010000279.1, forward strand.
GATCTACCCCAGGCGCTCCTTCGCCATCGAGATTTTCGCTTTTCTACGATTACCGAGGCTGCGCGCATCCGTCCAACCGTGGGAGAAATTGATACCGACCAGGCGGTTTCCTGGGCAGACATGGAACGGGACCTTTCTGCCTGGCTGGGCAACAGCATGCAGCGCGAGGCTGCCGCAGCCATTTACGAACTGGAATCCGATGTAAAAGAAATTAACGACCCTGCTCTTCTGGACGACTGGCGGAAGCTGCAGACCTCCGACCATTTCTATTATATGAGCACAAAATTCTGGAACGATGGCGATGTGCATAAGTACTTTTCGCCATATGGAACTCCACACGAGGCCTATGTTTATTATATGAACGTGCTTCAGGATATGCGAACCAGAATCAAAGACCACAAGAAATCGCAGGTTCATGCCCACAGTTAGAAAAAGCACCCCCAGGCTTCCCTTATTATTGTCGCTGGGGCTGGGCCTCGTAATCCTGGGAATAAAATTCCTGGCTTATTACCTCACCGGTTCCATGGCGCTAAAATCCGATGCCCTGGAAGGAATCGTCAATGTTCTGGCGGCAGGATTTGCATTTGCTTCTTTACTCTATGCCGAGAAACCGGCCGATGAAGACCATCCCTACGGGCATGGAAAGATTGAACTATTTTCCGCCGCATTCGAAGGCGGCTTGATCCTTCTGGCCGCCATACTCATCGCCTACGAATCTGTAGAAACCCTGATTCGAGGTCCGCAGTTGCAATCCCTGGGCATGGGCATGGTTCTGAACTTTGTGGCAGGCGCCGCCAATGGATTGCTCGGGTTTTATCTTATTCGATCGGGAAGAAAGAATCGATCTACATCTATTGAAGCGGACGGTCACCATCTAATGAGCGACTTCGTAACTACCGTGGGCGTCATGGTTGGCCTTGCAGTAGTCTACGTCACACAGATTGCCTGGCTGGATCCTGTGATAGCTATAATCTTTTCGGGATGGTTACTCCATGCCGGGTTACAACTTCTTAAAGGCTCGATTGGCGGTTTGATGGATAACGAAGATCCGGAACTACTGGATCGATTGGTGGGAGCCATGAACCAGCATCGTGTACCGGAGATCATCTCCGTCCATGAGATGCGCACTCTTCGCTCTGGCAGATACAGTCACATCGATTTACATGCGGCTGTGCCCGAGCATTACTCGGTGAAGAAGACCCATGAGATTGTAGAGCTATTCGAACGCCAGGTTCTTGCGGTAACCGGTATTGAAGGAGAATTCCACACACACGTGGATCCATGCGATCGGTTGTACTGCGATTTTTGCTCGGTGGCGGATTGTCCCATTCGTAGAATCC
>JAGRNC010000280.1 GCA_020440935.1 Leptospiraceae bacterium
TTACTTCGCCTTTTTTGAAAGAGAAATATCCAGGTAGATTTATGGAAGCCCGGTTCGTGGGATGCATCAAATAGAGCGCTTCACGCACGTATTCGAGGCCGGGATGCTTGCCCATAAAATCGTACATATGACCGTAGGTGTAATGACGCCCATCGGCGGCGGCCAGTACCAGGCCGTTTCCATAGCCGATTTCGGATGTGTACAACCGCGCGGCCGTAACGTCATCTACCGCATGGATGGGCAGACCATTACGATTGAAGGTTTTATAGTCCAGACCTGGATGAAATCGGCCGCCGGTACGATATTCGCCAAAACTTCCGGATATATGCGGATACTCAATAGGATGATTGCTTCCGGGCTGATGGCTTTGCCGCGCCTTTAATACTTCGGGAGGTAGTTCATGACTGCAAGCGGGGAGCGTAAGCAGAATGGACAGCGAAAGCAAGACAACGGGGGACCTCGATCCCCCAAGGGAATCGTCGAATTTATTCGACCTTAAAATACGAAACCAGCTCATCCAGTTGCCTGTGGAACCGGGTGTCTGGATTCAACGGATCTAGAATCCACTTCCCGTCCGCCACCAGCATGTATAAATATTCTCCGGGGCGCAAGTGTAATCTAAGTCGAAAGACTCCGTCTTCTCCACGCTTAAAGAAATGGGTCTCCGGGTTCCAGTGATTGAACTCCCCCACCAAGGAAAGGTTTTCGATGTGACTTTGAAAGGTGCGCTCTTCCAGCAGACGACTGTGTACAGCAAATTCAACGATCCGCTCTCTTCCGGGCTGCTTTTGTTTGAGTACATGGACGGTGGCCAGCTTGTTGGGATATTCATGATCCAGAAAGAAGGTCGATATATAGCCTCCCATTCCGTCGTCCTTTCGGTTCGGATGGGTTGGATCATGTTGCCAGATTCCATCCACCTGAAACCGGTACTCGTAATTTCTGACTCGATGGCCCTCTTCCAACTCCCTTACCGGGATCACCAAATAAAACACACCCTGCGGATTACGATGCATGGGCATGGGCTTCCAGCTGCTAAAGTTTCCGGCAATAAACACATTTCTGGCCCGATAGTCCTGGTAGGTAAATAGAATGCCGGTACGGGCCGGACTGTCGCTATGGGCATATTTTTCCCAGTCCAGCAAATAGATGTAGCGTGGAGAGATTGCCTTTCGTAGCTTTTTTAGGTGAAAGGTTGTGTAGGCCCGGATCTTTTCCACGTCGGCGCCTTCCAGACCGGATTGTTCCGAATTGTAGGAAACAATTCCTTCGGGGGCCCCCTTCAGCCCCGCCAGGCTGATCAGAAAAACGGGCAAAATAAGCTGTACAATGGATCGGGGTTTTCTCATTTGAACGGGGTTCCTTTTGTAACCGGATTCAATTTTAATGTCGATAATTCTACAGGAATAGCTGAAGCAATTCTTCCATCATTATGGCAGATACAGAAACAGGCAGCAGTCAAAACGAGCAGATTGAGGAACTACTGTCCGATCTGGACGGCGACCTCAACGCCATCATTTCTCCGCTGGAAGATCAATTCCGGGAAGATCTTCTGGAAATCCGTGGAGAAGATCCGGATTTGCAGAGCATTGAGGCAGATATGGCCTTTGGAGACGATCCCGAAGGCAGCGATTCCGAGGATGACAGCGCCGATGATTTGATGGGCAGCGACCAGGATCAGGGTCCAGAACCGGGAGGAGATGCCTTTTCCGATCTGGATGATCTCATGGGCGGGGGCGAGGCTGGCGATGCATTCTCCGATCTGGGCGGATCCGATCTGGAGGATAGCGCGGAAGCCAGCGATAGCGATGCAGATTTTGGCGACCTGACCGATCTGGGCGATGCGGACAGTTCCGGCTCCGAAGACGACATGAGCGGCGGCGCCGATTTTCCCGATTTTGGCGATTCACTGGATGCCGGCCCCACCGAGGATTCCGGCGATTCCTCGCCCGATATGGCCGATTCGGGCGCAAGCGATGCTTTTGACGACCTGATGGGGGGATCGGAAGATTCCGATGCGCTGTCGGATTTGGGCGGGGACTTTGGCGAAACCATATCGGAAAGTCCCGAGGATACCTCAGAGAGCGCGACAGATGCCGGAGATCCATTTGCCGACCTTGGCTTCTCCGGTTCCGGCGAAGAGGCCGAAGATCCCTTTGCATCGGCTACCGACATCGCCTCGGGCGATCCATTTGCGGATTCTGGACCAGGCGATTCAGGCGATGATTTTGGAATGGATCTGGGTGGTGGCGACCTGGGAGGCGGAGATTTTGGCTCCGCTGATCTCGGAGGCGGCGACCTGGGAGGCGCAGACTTTGGAGCCGCCGACATGGGCGGCGACGATCTGGGGGGCGGCGATTTTGGAGCCTCGGATCTAGGTGGCGATGATCTGGGCGGTGGCGATTTTGGAGCCACGGATCTAGGCGGCGATGATCTGGGAGGCGGAGATTTTGGATCGTCGGATTTAGGCGGCGGCGACCTGGGAATGTCCGATATGGGCCTGGATAGTTCCGAGGAAGAGGCTTCTACCGAGCAGGCCAGCGAAGCCGACCTGGGCGGCCTGGAAGATCTGGGTAGCTTCTCTTCCGGCGATCTGGAAGAAATGGGCCGCCAGGCCCAGATGCAGCAGGGAATCGGCGACGAATTCACCGATGAAGAGCTGGCCCGGATTCGGACCGAGATTGTAGATTTCCCGCAGGCGCTTCGTAAAGCGATCATCGATGCAGTTGTAAACGAAAAGCTTTCGCATCCCGACCAGCGGATGCTGATGAACATGATTGTGGATCAGGCCGATCCCGATCAGATTGCAGACTTCCTGGAACCCCGAATGGGGTTTCGACCGGACACAAGTCCTCCGGATGTGCGAAAGGACGGCGTTCCCATCATTTACGCCGACGAGTTCAGTCCAGAGGCGCTGGGTAGAAAACGCCGACGGGCCAAATTAGTACTTTTAGGTCTGGGTGCAGGAATACTGGCCATTGTGGGAGTGTTCGGCGGACTGCTTCTATACCGGAATCTTTCTATTAAAGGGATGTATGAATCGGGACTGGAAAAGCTGCAAGAAGCGCGACAGGCCAAACCCGATCAGAAATCCGCGCTGGCTGATGAGGCAGAGAAGTATTTCCAGAAAGCCCTGGAAGCCGATGATGGCGTTTACAACGTCGAATACTTGAATCGATACGGAATCGCGTATCTGAAGGCAGGCTATTACGATCGGGCCTTCTATAAACTGTTCGGCAAAGTGGAGCCCGAATATCCCTGGAATGATCCTGCATTCCGAGCTCCATTAATCAACATTGCGGAAGGCTCCCGTTGGTACGGACCCGAAGAACGCAAGCAAGGGTACCAGACCCTCTTCCATGATAAAGATCCAGCCAAACGAAAGGTGATAATTCCAGGCGCCTACATCGTTTCGCGACTGCGCGATAAGGAAATGGATCGCGAGAATCTAATGTCGCTGGGGCGCTTCCATTCCAATAATTCTACGCGTTTCGTATCCACGGCAGAAGGCCAGAAGTACAAGAACGATCAACTGGGCATTGATTATTACAGACTAATTCTAACGCTTCTAAATAGTCCCGATGATGCAGAAGCTCTTGCAGGAATCGGCAAGATCCACTATGACCGGGAAGAATTCGGCGCAGCCGCCCGAAAGTACAACGAAATATTGGAGAAGCATCCTGCCCAGATAGAAGGCCATGCAGGACTCATCAATACCTACATCGAACTATGGAAACGCGATGGCGATCCCCGTTTCGTTATCGCCAGTCACCGAGAAGTCCGTCGCCTGGGCCTGGAAGAGGATCTCCCCATCTATGTTCTTACAAAGCTGGCCGGATTTTATATCGATCTGGACCCCACGGATCTTCGAATCAAGTATCAGGTAGACCCGGTGGATGCTGTTTCCGGATTCGACCTGGAAGAAAACGTAATTCATCTTTTGCAGATCGTCTTCAACAAGGAAGAAAAGCGCGATGAAGAAGAGATCGAAGGTTCCGAATACGGCGAAGGCTTCTACCAGCGCGGACGATATTTACTATCTATCAACGAAAATGCGCGGGCCCTCAGGCAATTCGAAAACGCCGTTCGCACCGATCCCTGGCATTACCCTGCTCTGACCAGGATGGGAGAATACTATCAATCCGTGATGGATTTCGACAAAGCCGAACAGTATTACCGTGCTGCTCTGGCAACCTACGAAAGCCATCGCGAAGATTACGGCAACCGTCCTGAAGATGAAACCCTGATGGAAGGGGATATCGGAAAAATCTATTTCAACATGGGCTCGCTGCTCTAT
>JAGRNC010000281.1 GCA_020440935.1 Leptospiraceae bacterium
TTTGCACAAAGATCCGAAAGTTGTTCTTTCCTGCAACCTCCGGAAGATTTCTTTGAAAAACTCCATCCTTTGTTATCCAGCGTATTTCGTTTTCGCCATGCCATTGGATTTCGATGTCGGAGACGGAGATGCCGGGGTAACCGGACTCAATGCTAAGCTCATTTTCGTACTGCGAATCGATAAAACCATCCCATAAATCGCCCACCCAGCTAATGGCAAGGTAGGCCCCCCAGAAAACCAGACCCAGCAATGCGAAGCCTATAAATGCTTTGAATCCATCCATTCTCACCTCCCTTTGTCCTTACCGGGAGTAAAGACTATGCATCTGTTGGGCTTGCAAGGCTTCTTTCGAATTGCTCCCCTGAAATCGACCTTGACATGATTTCTGTGCATCTCGGTGTCTGGGTATGGCCTCATCCACACAATCCCGTCGATCTAATCCAAAAACGAATACCCGTGCAAGAAATGGGGCAACGCGAAAGGGCCCCGGAAAATCAACTTCTGTGCAGCGGGCGCTGGAAATGATCGAGTCCGGTAGAGCCACGCAGCAAGATGCGCTAGAAGTTTTCGACGCATTGCCCGCCGTTGAACTGGACTTTATGTGGGGACAATGGAAAGGGTCAGGAGTGAATACCGACCATCCCATGGACGGATTGCTGGAAAATTATCGCTGGTATGGTAAGGAATTTATCGACGAAGATCATGTTCATCCGCTGCTATTTCAGACGGGCGGCGGTAGACTCTTCAAGGTAAATCCTGCGCTCATGCCCATGGGGCTGGCCCTTACGCAGCAATGGCTTAAGAAGCCATTCATGCGATTCCTGTTTCAAACTTTTCGATTTCTCATATCTACCAAGAAGACCACAGCCAGGTTGCGGATCACAAGGCTCCGCGGAAAAGACTCGGCCACCATGTGCTACGATGCATTGGCCATACACGATGTATTTCGCAAAGTCGACAACGATACGGTCCTGGGTTACATGGACTTTAAGGGAATGGACTTGCCTTTCTTTTTCGCGCTTCGACGAGCGTAACTAGCAACTATGCTGCAGCGATTGGGATGGTAGAGTATTGGGGTCCGTAAATTGGATTTTCAGCCTGCTCTACTATCCCGGATCCAGATCTTTCCCGTAAAGTCCCTGCAGGGGCTCAGTCTGGCGGAGTGCCAGATTGGTCATCACAGTCTACTGCATGATCGCCGCTTTGCCATGTTCACCGCGAACGGTCAGTACATGATCGGAAAGCGGAACGGGCGAGTGAATCAACTGGAAGCGCGGTTTAATCTCGAGAAGGACCTAATTACTCTGCGTCCTCGCGAAGATGGCGGTATCGAGCAAGGCGCTTCCGGCCGGCGCATACAAACCATTGAGAGCGAAGATGCCAGACTTCAGTTTAGCGCCGGGCTTAGAGATGCACCCGCGGACATCGGCCCGGATCCAGGACGCGGCGAAGAAACATTTCATTTCAAGGACGATCGTGCATCGCTGGAACGGTATCTTTCTATTTTCTTTGGCGAATCCATTACCCTTAGAGAAGATACCGCGGGCGGCCAGATGGACCTTCCTTTGATGCGAAGCGCCACTCTGGTGAGTTCTGCTTCGCTAGAAAGCCTAGCTCCTGATCTGGGCGTTACTGCCCCCGATGATTTGCGACAAAGATTCAGATTTAACCTGGAAGTAGAAGGATGGACCGCCTTCGCCGAAGAGTCGCTGATTGGACAGTCCCGGGGAACGCGCATACAGGTGGGCGATGTGGAAATGGTAGCCGTGGTGCCCTGCAAGCGTTGTAGCGTTCCTTCGCGGGATCTGGAGACCGGACGCATCGATCCGAACTTCGTAAAATCGATGGTGGAAAGTCGAAAGCTAAGCCTGCCTCCGGATAGCCCCATTCCAGAGTTTGGAAGTCTGTATTACCTCACCATCGGCCTATTCATTCCCGCCAGCGAAACAGGAAAATCTATTCGCTGCGGCGATCCAATTCGAGCCGGGGAATCGGTTCGGTTACGTTTCTCTCCCGGCGGAGAAGTGATCGGCTACGATCGCTGGTAATCCTGTCGATCCGACAATCCGACAATCCGACAATCCGACAATCCGACAATCCGACAATCCGACAATCCGCGCACGGGAAGGTACAATCGAGAATTTTCATCTCCGGAGCCGTGAAAATATTCAACCAAATGGTTGACAAAGTTGGGGATGGCTTTATATTCAACTATATGGTTGAGAATAAAAGTCCTGCCCTCGACAGTGTATTTCACGCTCTTTCGGATGGAACTCGCCGGGCGATTCTGGAGCGAGTGCTCACGCGCCCGGCCACTGTCGGACAACTGGCCGAACCATTTCAGATGTCGTTGGCAGCCGTGGCCAAGCATGTGGTGGTGCTGGAATCGGCCCAGCTTGTGAACCGGACGCGTCAGGGCCGGCACACTCTGGTAACCGCCCGGCCAGATGAACTTAGGCCGGCCGTGGATCTACTCCAGTACTACGCTACGTTCTGGAAAAGGAATCTGGACTCATTGGAAGAGTTCTTACTGGCAAATGAGCGCGCAAAGGAGCAGGAAACGAACCATTCTCGAGCCAAAAGGAAACCCAAGAAGAAAGGAGAAAAGGAAGATGAACGAGAATGATTTAGTAGTGAAAAAAACAATTCAGATTGAGCAGAAGAAGGTGTTCGAAGCCTGGATTGATCCTGCCAGCATGGCTCGATGGTGTTGCCCCATCGCCGGCGGTCACAGCGAGGTAGAATGCGATGCCCGCGAAGGCGGTAAATTCAAGATCGATATGATTTCGCCGGACGGCGAAACCGTGCCGCACTGGGGAGTCTACCAGACAGTGGATCCACATAATCTTCTGGAGTTTAGCTGGAACAGTCCGCATGCCACCGATACAATGGTGCGGGTGGAATTCAAAGCAATATCTGGAGGAACGGAGATTACCCTGATTCATAGCGGATTGCCAACAGACAAAGCCCGCAGCGGCCACCGCGATGGCTGGAACAGTATTCTCAACCGCTTTGCGGACAATTTTGCCACGGTGAACTAACTTGCTATTCGATCTGCGGGATTCGGCCGAGCATTCAGTACTCCGCCGTTTCCCGCATCATTCTGGAATTCTGCAAGCCCGCGCGGAATCCCGCTTCTATCAGATTCCTGGCGCAATGCCTGCCCATAATTATTGACCGCGCTGCCTACGGCCCTTTCTCTGGTGGCACCCGAACGTCCTTCGGCGTTCCTCCAGGAGAACATATGTCAAACGAAGCCAAGATTGTATGGACCAAAATTGATGAGGCCCCGGCCCTAGCCACGTACTCATTATTGCCGATTTTTCAGGCATTTGTGAAAGATTCTGGAATTTCTTTTGAGGTCAGAGATATCTCTTTAGCTGGCCGGATCATTGCAAACTTTCCGGAAAAACTCAGCGAAGCACAAAAACAGTCCGACGATCTTGCTTTTCTGGGAGATTTGGTAAAGAAGCCAGAAGCAAACATAGTTAAGCTTCCCAATATCAGCGCCTCCATTCCCCAGTTGCAGGCCGCTGTTCGCGAACTACAGTCCAAAGGGTATGACCTTCCGGACTACCCGGAAGAAATCAAATCGTCAGAAGACGAAGAACTAAAAAAGCGATATGCAAAAGTTCTGGGAAGCGCGGTCAATCCAGTGCTTCGCGAAGGTAATTCCGATCGACGTGCCCCCGTATCCGTAAAGCGACATGCTCAAAAGCATCCGCACAAAATGATGAAGCCCTGGCCAGAGGCTTCCAAATGCCGCGTCGCTAACATGACATCGGACGATTTTTTTGGCACGGAAACTTCCAGAACCATGGATACCGCCACCACGGCTCGCATCGAGTACGTCGATGCCAGCGGCAAGGCAGAGGTTCTGAAAGACGGACTAAAACTGCAGGCAAAGGAAGTGATCGATACGGCGGTGCTTCGCGTGTCCGCATTGCAGAAATTCTTTGCCGAGCAAATTGAAATTGCAAAGAAAGATGGAGTGTTGCTTTCGCTGCATCTTAAAGCAACCATGATGAAGGTTTCGGATCCAATCATCTTTGGTCATGCGGTGAAGGTGTACTATAAAGAAGTCTTTGAAAAGTATGCAGACAAATTCAAAGAAATCGGAGTCAACGCAAACAACGGATTGGCCGACGTATACTATCGCATCGAGAACCTGGATGCATCCACGCGAGATGCAATCAAGGCCGACATCGACGCAGTATATGCAAAAAGCGCCGATCTGGCGATGGTGGATTCGCGAAAGGGTATCACAAACCTACATGTGCCCAATAACGTAATCAT
>JAGRNC010000282.1 GCA_020440935.1 Leptospiraceae bacterium
GGTCGCCAGGTCTCATCCCGATTTCGATTTTTTCATTCCCAATTATATTCAGAAATCTAGCATTGGCGCCTCGGCGGATTTTCTCCTCCAATACCGAAAGCAATGGAAGCTGGACGATTACGAGCTACTACACGTCGTTTGTTTTATCGCGGGAGGATATGTCCTTGCTCGCGTTATCGAGGACAACCCGTGGAAGAATATAGGAAGCGTTATTCTGGATCGAAGCCCGTACCAGGAACGCGCTCCATCCATAGTGACCAGAAAAATGCCCATCGTCGCACGCCTGCTACTGGGCTCTTTTGTTTTTGACCTTGCATCCCGGTCTTATCCCGATTATGGTGCCATCCTTGCTCCAGCGGGTCTCAAGCCCGGTTTATTAATCGAGGAAAAACCCACAATGCTGATGCGATTCTTTTCTTGGGAATGTAAAAAGATGGGACCGCTTAGCTGGGAACCTGAAGCAATGGCATCTGCCTTTCTGGACTGGTATCGCGTTCCCTATAATCATGACTCGATCTATTCGAACTTTCATAAGCTGGCCCCGCTTGTTTTTCAGATGATCAGAAAATAAAGCGAGGCTTTCCAGAACGTATGATGCCTCAGCGAACACAGGGCATGGTACAAGCTGCGCAGACTGTGCGAGCACGCGCCGGAATATTAGCGCAGCGCATTTAGCCCAGGGCTGGCGGGCGCTATTGGCGCGGGGGCCGGTGCAGTAACCCGTTCGCGGCCGGCCACTTCCTCGAAGGCTTCGTGGTAGCGTTCGTGATTTGTTTTCATCAATCGATCCCACCAGTTAAAGTACAGTCCATAGTTACAATTGAAATAGCGATGGTGCATATTGTGATGCGTGGATGTATTATGCCAGAATGTGAACTTGCTTCGCGTGAATCCGGCTGGAAACAATTCGTAGCCCAGGTGTCCAAGCACATTTAAGAATGTCATGTACAGCGCAAATAGAGCGATGGCCCCTGGATGCAGCGGATAGATAAAGACCACAATCGGAATGATTCCTGCTTCGACTATGGCCTCCGTGGGATGAAAGCTAAAGGCGGCCCAGGGAGTAGGGTTGGTAGAGCGATGATGCACAAGATGCATGGTTTTAAACACCGGCTTCCAGTGCATAAATCGGTGGGTCCAATAAAAGTAGGTATCGTGCAGCAGAATCGTAAGAACGACGCTAAACACAAAGTACGGCCAGCCAAATTGGGCCACATCCTTGTAGACCAGAGTCCAGCCCTGATTCGTAGATTCAAAAATGAAGACCCCTACCAGACCAAAGATTAGAAACGTCGCCAGGGAGTATTTGATCTCATGAATAAAATTCTTCCTTTTGGGCGGTCGATCGGGCTGTATGATCTTATGCGCCAGTCGGCTACCCAGTAGCTTCCAGATAATCAAATAAGCAAGACCCGCCAGTACGACGTAGCGTACCGTCAGAATACTGTATACGATGGCAAAGTGCTCCGCCAGGGCTTGAAAGTTCATACCTCTTACTCCTCTACTTCTGGTTGGGCCAATGATAGCCGATTCCGACCAGTCATTCTACGCAGATCGAGAATTGGACTAAACAATTTCGAAATCGAGAAGTATTTTCCGCCCGGATCCCGGCGCAAGGATGTAAGGCCGGGTAGGGCAGTCTACGGTAGCTCGGCCGTTATTGGATCCGTAGCCGCACGCCACAGGAATTCTGGGAGATCTGCATCATTCGTCTGGCAAGAAATGGGAAGAGGAGGAGAATCAGAGCTCAGTCTACAAAGAACTCAATGCTACGGATCACATCTTTGTGACAGAAAGAGCGCTCTCCACTGGCAGGCCCTTCCATTCCGGTGAACCATTTGCCGGAATCTTTCTTTAGCAAATCCATCCAATAGGTAAAGAATCGGACTCTTCCGTTGTCATTTTCCAGGACAAAGCTCTGCCAGAAAGCCGGGATACCGTTGTTGACCTGCAAGGTGTATCCATCTTTCAGTTCAATTTGAAAAGAGGTTACTTCGAATCGATACACATCGCCCTCTTTGTTTTCGCCTACTTTCACAGGCTTCCATTTCTCAAAGTGAAGTGCGCGTACATCTTTCGCATGGATGGTCTTTTCGTAGAGAACGCCATCGCGATTATGCTGAAAAATGAATGTTTCGGGGGCCTGGAATGTGCTTTTGCCTTTTACCGATCGGTCATCGCCCAGGGTGATCTTCGCCCTGGCCGTGTATTCCATCATTTTGGGGCCCTTGTCCGGATTACTTTCCTTTTCGGAATGCAACGGAGCGCCGGCCACCACAGCACAGGCTAATAGCAGAGCCGCCAGAGGCCATTTCTGAGAGGCTCGGTTCAAAGTTTTCTTAGAGCATTCCCCGCAAGGAGCTTGCAATCCTTTCCACATTGTTCGCGGTAAGCGCCGGATAAACCGGGATGCAAACCGACTTCTGATAGATCCGCTCGGCGTTGGGGAACTCCAGTCGCGGAAGATCCAGAAAATGATGTAATGGTTCGGGGATCCGTGTAATCCCAATTTGAAGCGAATTGTAGTAGCGCTCCACTTCATCGTGGGTTTTACCCACAACCACAGGAAAGAGGTGATAGCAGTCAATGCCCGGAGACTGGAAGTAGGTCTCATGCTTGGTTTGACGCAATGTCTGCAGGTATTTCTCGCCAATTTTCCTTCTGCGTGATAACGTAAGCCCAAGACGATTCAGCTGAATCAGACCCATGGCCGCCTGAAAGTCTTCCAGGCGATAATCGTAGGCCACTCTAGCTTTATCGCGTTTGCTTCCGTAGCGCAGAGATTGCATCTTTTTAAAATGTTTGGTATCGGCGGTGACGACCATCGCACCATTGCCGGTGGTTACCAGGTCGTATTCAGATAGCCCACAAACGGCAATTTCTCCGCTATGCCCTGCATATTGGCCATCGCGTTCTGCGCCGGGCATTCCGGTGAAATCTTCTATAATAATAAACCCTGCTTCCTTAAGCGCCGCAATTTGAATGGGGCTCTGGCTACCGTAGGTGTGGTCCAGAACGAAGAACTTTCGCGCTTCTGAGCTGGACTTCTCCAGTACACTTTCGGCATCGGTATGAAAGGAGTTCCGGATGGGATCCACCAACCGCGGAGTGGCTCCCACGTAACGGCAGGCATCGAGGGCCGATACGGAGCTCAATGCGCTCATCCACACTTCATCTTCTGGTCCCACATCCAGGGCCAGCATCGCAAGATGGTAGGCCGCCGTAAGGGAATTCACTGCAAGAGTGTGCTTGTACGAGGCAACCTGAACAAAGGCCCGTTCAAATCGTTCGCAAATGGAGCCCGATCCCAATCGATCTTGAATCAGACAATCCAATACGGATTCCAGTTCTTCCTTGCTCAGCGCCGGGCGTTGTGCTTCAATGGGACCCGGTTTTCTTTCTGTTCGATAAATGCCAGCCAGAGCCATACCAATCCTTTCTGATTGTATTTGACCAAATGTGGTCGTAGCCCGCAATCGGGGCAATCTTGTCCCCTGTAACTGGATTATGTCACATCGGATGTCAAGATAAAATCGTTAAGTACTACAAATTTGTAGGCTGTTTTGGGCCCGGACCCGATATCACCAGCTTTGCTTTTCCGGAAGGAACTATGGTGAATGGTCCATCTTTTTCCGCAGGCCCTCGGGGAAGCAGAACGGCCCGACCGGGCTGCAGAGAAAAGGAATTCTGGGCCTGCTGGATCTCCACCTGGCCGGACAGGGAAACGGCCATGGCAGGAAAAATCTCCAGCGGAAGCTGCAACGGATTGCTATCTCGATCAAAATCGGCGGTCCAGACCTGGAAGTCCGATACCGGTGGCACATATCGGACGGTTCCGCCAATGTGTTGCGGCTCGATGCGATCCGGCGGACCCATCCGGTAGTGCAGCATTTCCACCAGCGTATCCACATCTACGAACTTAGAGGTTAATCCGCCGCGCACCACATTGTCCGAACATGCCATACATTCAATGATCGAACCCTGTAAATAGGCATGCGGCTCTCTGGCGCCCATAAAGAGCGACTCGCCAGGCCGAAACTGTACCAGATTCATCAGGAATATGGAGAATACCCCTGGATCCTCAAAACCATACAGGTCGCAGAAGCGCAAAAAGTAGATTTCGGTACCGGTGCGTCCTTCCTGAGGGCTCTTTTGAATTCTCTGGTAGAGTTTTTGCGAAATCGCCGCAAGGCTATCCCCGGGCATGCGATAGAGCGCCGCAAAGGCCGATTTAAGCGCATCCCTGGCGTTTCCGTTGGAGGCAGCCTGTAATCCGGGC
>JAGRNC010000283.1 GCA_020440935.1 Leptospiraceae bacterium
CCGGCCTGGATTATTTCGAGTACCTCCACCCTGCTGACACGCGAATTTATCGAAGTGCCCCATTGTGGCGTCTTAAACGTTCATGAAGGCAAACTGCCGGAATACAAAGGTTCCGCCTGCTATTTCTGGATGATTTACAACGGCGAAGCAGCCGGCAATGTGACGTTTCAGTACGTTTCAGTAGCCCTCGACGAAGGAGATGTAATCCTGGAAGGACCGCCGGTGCCCATCGAAAAGGATACATCGGTTTTTGATCTTTGGAAAGGCCTGCTGCTCAGCCATGGATCAGTCTGGCCCCATTTCCTGCCGTATCTGGAGCAAGGAAGTCCGGCGCCGGCAGCCAGGCAACGCCGGAATGATTTTGTGGCCTACTCGTACCCAACAAGGACCGTGGTGCGCAAGATCAAAGCAGGCGGCCACCGCATCATGAGATTCAAAGACCTTCTCTGGATCTTGAAAATGGGTTTTCGCGGTTGAACCAGCTATAAAAATTTTCATACAGGAACAGAGGACATGTCTGGATACTATTCAGGAAAGAACATACTTGTGACCGGTGGTGCCGGTTTTATCGGATCACATCTGGTAAAGTCTTTGCTGTCGCAGGGCGCACAGGTGTCAGTTACAGTAAAGTACAAGAGCATCATCGACAACGTTCGGCTCTCGCCAGTCTGGGATCAAATCGATGTATACGAAGCTGACCTGCGAAACGCGGACTCCCTTCGACAGTTTTCAGATTCTCATTTTGATGCAATCTTTCATCTGGCGGCTTACAATCATGTGGGAGACAGCTTCCTGCATGTGGGAGAGGCTATCATGTCCAATGCCATGGCGACCGCGAATCTAATGGAGATGGGTCCAGACTATGATCGTTTTCTTTACATGTCCACTTCGGAAGTCTACGGCTATCAGGAAAACGTTCCCTTCAGGGAGAGTTTTCACCCTTTCCCCATATCTCCGTACTCGGTAGGCAAGCATGCAGGGGAAGAATACGCGCGAATGAAGCGTCATCAAACACATAAGCACATAGTAATGGTCCGGGCTTTTAATACGTTTGGTCCTTATCAAAGCGAACGTGCCGTCATACCGGAACTCATTATCCGATGCTTGCGAGGATTGCCAATTGAGACGACAAAAGGTACTCAAACCCGGGAATTCAACTATGTAAGCAACATTGTGGACGGACTCTGCGCTGCACTGGCTACAAATGATGCGCCGGAAGGTATCGTCAATATTGGTTCGAACCGGGAAATTGCGATTCGCGATCTGGTACAGATGATTCATAAACAATGTAATTCGAGCTCTGAATTAAAGATTGGAGCATTGCCGGATAGACCAACGGAAATCTGGCGAATGTGTGCGGACAATTCCAGGGCCGCCGATTTATTTGAGTGGAAACCGGAAGTATCCTTCGAGGATGGACTGGAGAAGACGGTTGCCTGGTTCAGAGATTACATCGACGTCTTTTTCAATTCAACGTCCGCCCTGAACAGGCTTTAGGTTATGGCCACCTCCAGAAAAAAAATCTCCATTATCAGCCCCATTTACAATGAGGCCGAGAACCTGGAGCCATTGTGTCATCGCATTTCTGAAGCGATGAAGTCCACATCCGTAGATTACGAAATACTTCTGGTGGAGAACGGAAGCTACGACGAATCTCTGGAAATTATACGAAAGCTGCGAAAGAAGAATGCCCGTATCCAATTCGTAAGCCTGTCGCGAAATTTTGGCCACCAGGGGGCAATCCTCGCTGGATTGAGTTATGCAAGCGGGCATGCTGTTGTTTCTCTTGATGGAGATCTCCAGCATCCTCCGGAGCTCATTCCTGCTATGGTCCGCTTATGGCAGGAGGGTTATGACGTAGTCTACACAACAAAGGATGGTCGAGCAAAGCATGATGACTGGCGATTCATCCCCACTCGTATCTTCTACTGGTTCATGAACCTCTTCACTGATGTAAGGTTGTCCTACGGCCAATCAGATTTTCGACTTCTCGATCGGAAAGTTGTGAATGTCATTAATTCAATACCAGAGAGACAAAAGTTCCTTCGCGGGCTCATAGATTGGATGGGCTTTCGCCAGACAGGTCTGGCTTACAAGACCGAAGCTCGCCAGTTTGGAGAATCCAAATTTCGGCTCAAGCACTACGTCAATTTTGCCATCGATGGCATCTTTTCTTTTTCCACAGTGCCTCTGCGGGCAATCCTCTGGCTCGGGCTGGTTGTGTCGGGTTTCTGTTTGCTCTATGTGATTTTCTTACTAATTCTTTATATTCTGAATGCTTCAGGAGTGATTGTGGAGTCATTGCCACCCGGATGGACTACGATTGCTGTAAGCGTCATATTTATTGGGTCTGTGCAACTGGTTGCCCTCGGTGTGATAGGCGAGTACGTTGCCCGCGTGTATTCCCAGGTGAAGCAGCGACCCGATTTCATTCTTAGAGAAAAGAGTGGGCCAGAAAGGAAATGAGCCAATTCGATGCCTAGTTATTCCGAACATGATCGCTACAATGAGTATGAGCAAACCCACTGGTGGTTTGTGGCCCGCCGCAACTTTTTGGCAAGCATTCTTGCTCGCCACAATGCAGCGACTGGTAGCGTCATAGAGTTTGGCACAGGAACCGGGTATAATTTGGTAAGCGTTTTTTCCAAATTCTCAGAACGCACCGGTGTGGATATAAATCCGCGGGCGGTGGAAATCGCCCGTACGCGCGGACTGAACGTTATTCACTCGGCAATTGCCGATTACGAAGGGCCCGCCGTGGATCTTGTGGCATTTCTGGATGTTCTATACCACAAGAAAGTGGATGTAGACCAGGCGTTGCGAAAGGCTCACAATCAACTCAAGCCGGGCGGTCGTATTCTGATATTCGATGGCGCTTTCGATCTTCTGGAGGGAAGGCAAAGTGAAACTGTGGAAAGCGCTCGCCGATTCAAGAAAGGTGCTCTCTCGGAGCAGGTGCGTTCACATGGTTTTGAGATCGAAGAGGCGCGCTATTGGGGCCTGGCTCTTTTCTTCTTGATGTTGCTGAAGCGCAAAATCCTGGATCGTTTTCAAAAGGCCGACGACGATATTTCTTTCTTTGCCAATGGTTTTTTTCTGACATTGATGAAATGGGAGAACTGGCTGGCTAGCAGGTGGTCGTTGCCTTTCGGCGCCTCCATCGTTTTGCTTGCGCGCCGGACATGAATGTGCAACAGGGTAACCATCAGGCGGAACTAGGACAATCCTTTCGTCGTGCTTTTGATCAACTTTCCGATCAAGGATTGATCGATCCCGATTGTATACGAAATTACTATTCCACGCGGATGGACCTTTATTCTCTCGAATACTATGTCAGGATGCGGTATTCCGCCCAGAACTGTTTATCTACCTGGCTTTTTGCCCGGATGTATGTTCAGGAGACAAGACCAAATTTCTATGGCACTTTCATTAAAGAGGAAGGATCCCGTCTCAAGACTTTAATCCTTTTGCCGGCCCAGGTTTTTGGGTCCATCAGTCGTTTCCTAAAAGGAATCGTTCTTCATGCAAGATTGCGAAGATATTATCGTAGTGGGAAGCGGAGCATCTGGTGCAGCCGCTGCGCTGCAATGTTCGGGCTTTCGCCTCAAGACCCTTCTCGTTGATGTTGGTATTAGCTCCGAAGATTCTACGAATTCTTCGAAGCATTACTACGATCGCAAGAAATCCGAGAATCTTGAGGATCTCCTGCTCGGCCGAGATCTGGAAGGACTGGAAGCAGCCCTGGATGGAAGCGAACTTCCATTCAAGTTAAGCATGCCGCTCCTAAAGTATATCACGCGACGCGAATTTGACTTACCCCCCCGGGTCAGCGACGCTCAGCTGATCAGCACGCATGCTTTCGGTGGCCTGGCCAACGGCTGGTCCTGCGGACTGTACGAATACAATGAGAGAGACCTGCTGGGTTTCCCTTTTGCGGCGAGCGATCTTGCTCCCTATTATAGCAAGCTTTGCAGAGAAGCAGGTATCGTAGGCCGACTCGACGATTTGCAGCCTTTCTTCGGCAATAACATTTCCCAGGATTTTAGCACGATTTCTCGAAAATGCGGCTATCTGGAAGAGAAATACCACGCTCGAAAAGAGAAGCTTCAGGAGAATAATGGATTCTATCTTGGTCGGGCTCGGGTGGCACTTGCTGGCGCGAAGCCCGGGGAGCAAAACGGATACGAATTAATGGCCAACGGAGAGGCGCTTTATGTACCGGCGCAGACCGTTCGCCGACTTCTTCTGAGAAAGAT
>JAGRNC010000284.1 GCA_020440935.1 Leptospiraceae bacterium
GGATTCGAACCCACGGTAGCGTGAACTACAACGGTTTTCAAGACTTCCTCCTTAAACCGCTCGGACATCCCTCCACTGGCAATGCAGGTGCATCCATGAACGGTGTCAAGTAGATTGACCCGAAAGCCTGGCCTCCAGCTCTTCCACTTTCTTTTGCAGCGACTTTACCTCTTTTCGCATCTTATCAAGGTTCTTGATGTGAACGCTGTTTTTCTGATAATCTGCAATGGGCTGGAGGGGCGAACCCGCGTAGACTCCCGATTTTTTGATACTGTCGCTGAGTACTGCTGCCCGGCCGAGCAAAACCGTATCTTCCGGAATCGTAATATGATCGAGTATGCCGGTCTGGCCGCTACAGATCACTCGCTTACCTAAAACGGTGGATCCTGCGATACCGGTCATTGCCACTAGAATGGAATTTTCGCCGATATCAACGTTATGTGCAAGGTGACATAAATTGTCGCTGATCACATTATCGCGAATCAGGGTCTCGCCAAAGGTAGCCCGATCAATACAGTTGTTTGCTCCGAGGACCACATCATTGCCGAGTCGGACAATTCCAGTTTGTGGAATACGATGACTATGGCGGCGCTCATCCTGGGCAAAACCAAAACCTTCCGAACCTACGATAGTGCCGCTGCGAATAATGCATCGATCGCCCAGGATGCAGCCCCAACCCAGGACTACTCCAGGGTGCAAAATGCACTCCTTTCCGAGCACGGCATCCTTCTCGATTACTACCCCTGCCATAACTACGCATCGTTCGCCAAATTGTACTCTGGGACCTACAATCGCGCCGGGCCCGATGACCACAGATTCCGGGACCTTCGTATCCGGATGCACTACGGCCGATGGATGGATCCGGCCCCATTCTTTCTCCGAACGAAAATCGAAATCACCGAATCGCTGGCGAATCCAGGAGTGAGCGACGCCCACGTTCTTCGTAAGCAGTACAGTAAATGGCTCTGAACCAGTTAGTTTTTCCTTCAAGGAGGCATTGAGCACCAGGGCAGCCGGTTTTCGATCCAGCGCCACTTTGAGGAATTTTTCTTTGTCGGCAAAAGCGAGGTCTCCGGGCCCGCAGGTTTCAATGGGCGCAATGTCTTTAATGGAGGCCTTGTTTCCGATTACTTCCTGGATTAATCCGGATTCCTGAAAGGCGGATTGAATATCATCAGTGGTAAAAGGTTCAATGGAGAAAGGGATTTGCGTCATTCCAGCAGGGTGTGATCTGACTTTGCAGTCGCAAGCCTTTTTGGAGCCCTCCGGGCCATCCTTTGCTAGATCATGGTCTTCTTATTCTGGATGAAGTCTACCAGCACCATTCGATCCATTTGAGACGGATGCGGATAGAAAATGCGGCCCTGGCTGTGTTTGGCAAATTGCTGGATGAAGGATTCGTCGCCGAAGTAACTAAACTCCCAATCCGAAGTGAGCAGGAATGTATTGATCGTAATTCCTGAGTCTGTAGCAGCCCGCGTTTCCCTGAGCGCAAATTCAAAGTCCGCCGGCGAGGGAGGATAATTGATGTGTAGTTGATTCTCCTCGAAGTGAGCCGTGGGGACTCCATCTGTAATAAGGATAATCTGCTTATTCTTTGTTTCTCCGCTTCCCAGAAGTTTGCGTCCGAGCGAAAGCCCTCGCTGCAAGTTAGTGAAATACTGCGGAGCAAAAGCCATGCTTTCTTCACTGGAAGCATCCAGTCGCAAACGAATATGCGGATCATACATTGTGACAGGGAAGGGCTGCAGCGAAGGAATCTCTGCAGGGCTGTAGGTCTTTGCAAACGTGCCAAATCCCACTACCGTTAATCTGTCCTCTTTGTATTCTTCGCGAATCAAGGCATCAAGGGCAAGCACCATGCGCTTCGCATAGTAGAACCGATCTGACCGCATCATACTTCCAGACATATCAAGAAGTACAACGGTTGCCGACCGGGCCTGACCTCTGGGTTTGAATATTTCAATATCGGAGTATCGAGGTTTTGCTTTACCGGTACGAATAAATGCATTGATCATTGTTGCGCTAATGTCCAGCGCATGAATACTATCGCCATATTCGATAGGCCGCGAATCGGCGCTGAGTTGTTCCCCATCGCCTTCTTCGTTAGTAATAAAAGCGCCCGTGTCATCGGACTTCATGGCGGCAAAGATCTCTTCCAGGGCTCGTCTGCCAATGCGCTTCACTGATGCCGGGGATAGCTTCATTTCTCCGGTTTCCGGATCCTGAACTACCTGGCCCTGCTCTTCCATTAATTTGCGAAGCTTCTCCATTATCTGCTCGCGCCGCTCCAGAAACTCCTGGTAAGACTCGGGGCCCAGGTAACGAGCCAGCTTTTCCAGATCAAATCGAAATAGATCGCCGTTGGCCTGCGCCTGCCGCATGGACTGCTTCAAGTCTTCCATGTCTTCCAGTTGCTTCAGAAGCTCAATGGCCTCTTCGCGCCCCAGCGCCTGGCTGCCTTTAAAATTGAATCTCTTTTGCCCTTCTGTGAGAGTATTCAGGTCTTCCAGGTCCTTCTGCATTCTACCGATGGCCGAACCCAGTTTCTTCTCTCCGGATTGCTTTACCAGATCCCATTTGATTCGAAATAGTTCATCGCTGGATTCGCGATCCATGGCATCATCAAGCTGCTTTTTAAGGTCGGGATTCTTTTTGAGTAACTCGCCCGCCCGACTCGAAGAGCCATCCAGGGATTTGCGGGTCTGCTCGGTGGCGCTTTGAATCTCAAACTGCTCAAGAATCTGATTCATCTGATCGTCCAGTTGTCCAATAAACTGGTCCACCAGATCCTCCATACCTCCTTCCTTCAAAAATAGATTTACCGGAAGGCCGCGATTGATTAATTCTCTCAAAGCGTCGTCCAGCTCCATGTCGTAGCGCATGAGCATCTCTGAGAGAACGGACATGAGACGGTCCAGGTCCCAGGGCCCATCCCGCTCTGGTTCATATGGTCCATATCGATAGGTTATCATGGAAATATCGGTCCTGACCTACAATATACACAAAGCCATCGGAAATGACCGCTCCTACCAGCCGGATCGAATCATTCAGATCCTGAAAGATTCCAGCGCCGACATACTATGCCTTCAAGAGGTGGACTTCCAGGTGCCCCGGTCGCACCAGGACGACCTGGCGCGGCTTCTGGCCGAGGCCATGGGAATGGAATACGAATTGGGACTGAACGTCCAATTAAAAAAGGGCGCCTATGGCAACGCCACACTGACCCGCTTTCCCATTCTTCACACCGAGAATCTCAATATTACCTGGGGGATCAAGAAACCCCGAGGTTGCCTGATGTCCAGGCTGGAAACCCCCGCCGGAGAAATCGCCATACTCAATTTTCACCTGGGACTGGCGGGTTTCGAGCGATCAAGACAGGTGAAGATGATCCTCGAATCTTCGTTTCTGGAGATGGTTCGGGATCTGCCAACGGTGCTTCTGGGCGATACAAATGACCGGACCGGGCGACTGAATGCAGCGCTAAAAGAAGCAGGCTTTGTGGATTCTTATACCGGGAACCGAATGAACTCGTTTCCTTCTTACACGCCATCTCCCCTGATTCGAATCGATAAAGTCTTCACGAACCACTTCCTGGAAGTGACAGATCACAAAGTTTTGCGCAATCCGGGAACAAGGGTGGCTTCCGACCATCTGCCAGTGCTAGTAAACCTCAGAATCAAGCGGCATAAGACCAAGCATGTTTAGCCCCTTGAATTGCATTGAATCCTGGAACGGCTCGCTCTAGATTTTCGACAGTTCGTCGCGAATCATCCGATCAACATAGGACTGAACCGATCGAATATGGTCTGCGTAATCGGGATGCACATCATCCATTATCTTGGTCTGCAGACTGTCTCGAAAAGCGGCCATATGCTCGAGTAAGCGAGTCTTCTGCGCCTGATGATCTTTTGGAAAATCCCTCCGCAACACAGCCATGACATTGGGCGGATATATATCGCGAGCTACCATTCTAACGTTATCCTGGAACGCTTCTGGAGAGAGCAAAATCCATTCTTCTTTTGAGGCCTGCTTATACTTTGCGTACCGAAAAGGAACCTTAAAGAGCATATCTCGTGCGGACTGTACTCTCCGATCATATTCATTGCCCGTGCGCACCAGGTCCCACAGTTCCCGGGGAGTCATCTCTGCCGGAGTTTTTTGTGCATCTACCGAGGCCCGCAAGGCAACATCGGGGGCCGGCTGATCGCCCGACGGACTGCCCGTAATGCCCAGATGCATACT
>JAGRNC010000285.1 GCA_020440935.1 Leptospiraceae bacterium
TGGCCGTTACATCCGAGGTGGGATTCTTCAAGATCCTCATGCCGGACGGAAGCTTTGCCTATACCAGAGATGGATCTTTTAAGATCGATTCGCGTCAGCAGATCGTAACTTCTAATGGCTACCTGCTGGAGCCGCCCATTACTCTTCCGCCGGGCGCCATCAACAATTCGCTGCAGATCAGCGAAAATGGCGAAGTAACCGTCAAAGTAGGCGATGATATGCGTCCTACGCGGATCGGACAGATTGATCTGTACAGGTTTGTAAACCCGGCCGGATTGCAGGCAATCGGGCAGAACTTATTCAAAGAAACAGTGGCATCGGGGCCAGAAATCCAGGGCACGCCCGGTCTGGATGGTATGGGATCGATTCTTCAGGGTTTTCTGGAGATGTCCAATGTGAAGCTGGTCGAAGAGATGGTGAACATGATTGTGGCGCAAAGAGCTTATGAGTCGAACTCTAGAGCTGTAATGACGTCTGATTCTATGTTAGGAACTGCCATCTCTATGAAACGATAGGTAGATTCTGGTGGTTCAATCTTTTCCAAGAACTCGTCTCCTGTGTAACATCCGAAGCTCAGTCTTCGGATGTTTCTTTTTTTTACGGGGAGGCCGGCAAACAGCCTTACGGTTCTGCCCTATTGTGCTGGGCGGATTACTGGCTGTTGCGCTGTTTTCTGGAAACCTGGCAGCGCAATCTACGCAGAGTTTCTCAAATCAAGGAACGGCAGTCCTTTCTATTCGGCTAAAGCCGGTAGCCATTATTCAAACTCTGCCCATTCGTCTTTCAGATCTGGGACAGCTGGATGCAAACTCCAGGAATTTAAGCGACAAAGTCGTGCTGGAGTCGTTGGAAAAACCCATATTCATTACGGATGATCAACTTAAGAAGGCCCTGGCCTCCAGCGGCATCCAGGGCGCTGTCTATGGAAAGGGAGTCTGGCTTCTGCCGCTACCCGAATCAATGACCGCGGCCGAAACCAGCGAATTTTTCGAAGGTATCCTGGAAAACAGCATTCAGGGACAGGGCACCTATAAAGTAGAGGCCCGCAAAGGCATTCTTTACAATTCGCATCTCAAGTCCTTGATCAAATTTTCGGGTTTGCACGATTCTCGGGCCGGACAGCCTAACGTTACCGTAGACTTTCTCGATCCGGAGAATTCAAAGCGAATTCTATTCCGTCAAACGGTGCCTGTGCGAGTGCTTAAGAAGATCCATGTTCCGGTGGCCCAGAAAAACCTGAAGAGCGGCGAAACCATCCGGGAAGGCGACTATCGCATGGAAGAACGCTACACCGACGGAAAGCTCACGGATTATTCGGGCGAAAATATCCATGGCTGGAAACTGACGGCTCCGGCGCAGAAAGGGCAGGTACTGCAAGCGCCCACTATCCAGGAGTTACCCGATGTCCGTCGTGGTCAGAGCATGGATTTGATCTATCAGAAGCCCGGAATTGTGCTGAAGATTCGATGCGTTGCGTATGGCGATGGCAATGTTGGCGATCGCATCAAGGTAAGAATTCTGGCATTTCAGAATCGCACTGTAATCAAAGAAGGCCGAATTGTCTCGGACGGGAGCGTCGTCTATGAGCCCTGATATGTTCGATGAGAGAAGAAATCAAAGGATCCGATCGCTGCGTATCTCGCTGATCTGGACCATGGCCATAAGCGCTTTGTTGGTACTACTGCTACCACTTCTATTTCGTTCTGGAATTCTGCGTGCCGAGGATCTATGGCGCGACAAGAACCCGTACGGCATTTCCATCGATTTGCAGGTGGGGGAAATTCTCAAGCTTCAGATCCGGGAACCTATGATCGTCGACTATTTGCTGGAAGGCGACACCACCGACGAAGTGAAAATCAAGATGGTGCCAGACAAGAAGCTATTTGAATTTATGCCGCCTGTAGACGATACACGCACAATCACAGAAAAGAAGGATGCACGCATTCGAAGTCGTGGTCGCCTGGTGATGGATCTGGCGGTTACAATACAGTCCCTGGATCCCGCCACAGGTACAGTCACCTTTTCCGGAACAAAGCTATTGGCCTATCAGGCGGGCACTGCTCGACAGGCAATCCAGGTTACCGGAAAGGTAAATGCCGGCGACATTCAACCTGGCAAAACAATCCATTCTTCGCGGGTGGCCGATCTACAGGTGGTAATCCAGGGCGGTCCGCAGGCAAATCGCGGAAATACCCAGCTGAAGCCGCCGGATAACACAGATGCTGAAAACGCCCAGCCTACTGCAGAGATGTCAGATGCAGAAAAGCGCCGAATGCTCCTGGAATATTTGAACCGAATACTGGGGGAGACAGGGGAGGTATCGCAATGAGAAGTAGCGCCACTTCCTTTCCGGTGATCCGTTCGGTGGGGCCGGGCCCCCTGCAAACCTTTGATTCCCAAACATCGGCTCAAACCGAAAGCGAATGGCATGGGGCAAACGGTTTTAAGCCGTACAGTTCGACGCTTCGCAAGCGACCCCGGGAAATTCCTGTTTTAGGAATGTCAGGTCGCGCATTTCGTGCCCATCTGATGAGTGCGGTTGCACTGATTGCTATGCTATTCAGTTTAACTCTGCTTGCTCTGGTTTCTCCCTTACATGCGGAGGCGCCGGCGCAACAGAATAAAGACGATGGAGTCAGGCTCAAGGATCTTGCGCGAATCCAGGGAGTGCGCACCAACCAGCTTATTGGCTATGGAATCGTCGTCGGTCTGCCTGGAACTGGCGATACTCGAAGCACACTGGCAAGCACATCAATCCAGAACCTGCTGGGCAACCTGGGGCAGACCTTCTCAGAAGCCGAGCTCAAAGCACAGAACATTGCGGCTGTTATCGTTACAGCCGAGATTCCACCATTTGCAAGAAAAGGGGATCGAATCAATGTTACGGTTTCCAGTATTGGAGATGCCAAGAGCCTGGAGAGCGGAGTACTAATTCAGACTCCGCTGCAAGCCGGTAATAATGAAATTTATGCGGTAGCACAGGGAGTGATTTCTGCCACGGATCGGACTCCTCGAAGAAATGATAAAGGCAAGACCGTGGGCGTCGTTCTCAATGGAGCCATGGTGGAGCGGGACCTGCAAGAGGACCTATTCCAGAATCGCCAGGTTCGTATTCAGCTCCGAACTTTCGATTTCACTACTCTGGATCGAGTGCAACAAAAGGTGATGGAATCCTTTCCCCAACTCAAGCCGGCCATCGATGGCTCTTCGGTCGTTTTTACCGTTCCGGAAAAAGAAGAACCGGTGAGCTGGATTGCAAAGGTGGAGCAACTTCGGGTCCAGCCCAACTATCCGGCACGGGTCGTTATCAACGAAAGAACCGGAACCATTGTTATGGGCGGCGATATTCGAGTGGATCCGGTGGCCATTTCCAGAGGCGGGGTACAGCTGGAAATCGATGCGGCCAGGAAAGAAGCCTATCAGGGAGTATACGTTGCCCCGCCCGCCGAAAACGGAAAGCCCCAGGAGACGACGCGCGAGTTCTCGGGAGCGTCCATTTCCGAAATAGTGGAGGCGCTCAATGAAATGGGCGCCAGCGTGAAAGACATCATTTCGATTCTGGAGGCTTTGCGCGACTCGGGCGCGCTCCATGCCGAACTCGTGGTAATGTAGCCGTTTTGCTACAGCTTTTTGCAGGATGGCCGAATCTAGTACTATGGATGTTTCGCTGGATAAGCCAATTCCCTCCGAACTACAGGGCAGGTTTTCCTCTTCTTCGATCGAAGTGCGGCCGGACCCGGCCAAACTGGACCTAAAGGGAGAGC
Organism: Leptospiraceae bacterium; assembly: GCA_020440935.1. Classification (GTDB taxonomy): domain Bacteria; phylum Spirochaetota; class Leptospiria; order Leptospirales; family Leptonemataceae; genus UBA3465. Next base: position 3,765 of record JAGRNC010000285.1, read on the forward strand.
GGAAGAAACTCTACGAAACGGCGCAGAGATTTCAGGCCATGTTTCTGGACATGATGCTTGATAGCATGCGCAAGACCGTGCACAAAGAAGACAATCCTCTCTACGGCGGTAACCGTCAGGATATTTTCGAAGATATGCTCTATGATCAATATTCGGAGCAGCTTTCCAAAGCGCCGGGCATGAACCTGTCGGCCGACATTTACTATAGCATGGAAAGCCGCCTACCTAAAGAGCGCGACATCTCAGAATTACCCGAGGATGTGCGCAAACAGATCCAGAAATTTCAGGAAGAAAGCTACAAGAAGGACTTGCCGCCCTCTGTTTCCAGCGATCAGACCCATCAAGAATGGATGCAATAGGCATCCTCACATGAGATAGATTCAGCCCGATGGATTCTGGACGGCGCCTTGCAGCGCGCCCGATTCTGTTTGGCCGCATGCACTTCCGGTTATTTGAGAAATG
>JAGRNC010000286.1 GCA_020440935.1 Leptospiraceae bacterium
GTTTCTGCAATGATACGTTTTTTCCCCATTTTTCTTGCAAGCAGACACTGTCCAAGGGTGTTATTCACTTTATGGGCACCTGTATGATTGAGATCTTCGCGTTTTAGATAAATCTCGGCTCCCCAGGCCTGGCTCAGGCTGGGAGCATAGGTTAGCAATGATGGACGTCCGATGTATTCCTTCTGATAGGTTTCGAATTCTTTGATGAATCCTTTGTTCTTTTTGTATTTTTTGTAAGCCCTCTCCAGCTCTTCGATGGCCGGAATGAGAACTTCGGGACTGTAGCGACCGCCGTACGGACCAAAATAGCCTTCCCGGTTTACCGATTTCTTTTTCTTGTCGCTCATAGATTTCATCCCTGCAATGCGGCGAATAGCTCGCTTTTGATTTCGCCCAGCTTCTTCAGTAAATCGCTGGTGTCTTTGCCCGCCTTTTGCTTCAATGATTCGCCGCTGTTTCGAATCTGAATTTCTGCCTCACCGTCCTGAAAGTAGAACTTACCAAGGGTAACTCGAATGGGATAACCCAGAAGTTCGGCATCGTTGAATCGTACCCCAGGACGCAGGTCCCGGTCGTCCCACAATACATCGAGTCCGGCCGAGAGCATGGATTCGTACACCGCCTGCGCCTGCGATTTTTCCTCTTCGGTTTTTGTGATACTCACCAGACAAACTTCAAAGGGCGCCACAGAAATGGGCCATACGATTCCTTTATCATCGTGGTTCTGCTCGATCACCGTTGCCATGGTTCGGTTAATACCGATACCATAACAGCCCATAATCGGAACAATGGGCTTTTGATCCGGATCCAGCACAGTAAGGCCGAATGCCTTTGTATATTTGTCGCCCAGTTTGAAGATATGTCCTACCTCAATGCCGCGCATTTCGCGAAGGAGCCCATCCCCGGCCGGCGATGGATCGCCGTTTACGGCCAGGGCCAGATCCACCGCTCCGGCTTTCTGCTCTGCGGTCAGATAGAACCCTTTCACATGCTTATCCTTCCGGTTTGCTCCCGTGATCCAGGTGTCTGCGGTCAGCGCCGATCGGTCGAACAGGATTTGCAGATTGTCCGCCACTTTCAAATCGAATGGCCCGGCGCTTCCGGGAACGCTTCCGATCTTTGTAAAATCGGCGTCGCTGGCGGGATTCAGCTCGAGGCAGCCCAGATGATTTTTTAGCTTAACTTCGTTTATATCCCGATCCCCGCGAATGCCAATGAAAACCAGTCCATTTTCTGTGCGATAGACTACGCTCTTTAACAGCTCTGCTGTTTGGCACTTCAAGAATTGCGCTAGCTCTTCTATGGTTCGGATTTTCGGAGTGTCGATGATTTGCAGATCCGCCAATGTGGGTGCGGCGGCCGTGCCGCTATTGGCCGCCTTTTTGCCGCCTCCGGAACTGCCCTTATCCGAGGCGGCGTTCTTTGGGGACGAGCCTTCCGCAGTATCGCCCAGTTCGGCGTACAACACCGGAGTCTTCTCCTGATTGCTTCGGTACTCATCCGATAGCAAAAGAACTTCCTCGCCGATTTCGGATGGCACCATGAACTCTTCGGAACCACTACCGCCCATGGAACCGGAATCTGCTTCTACCGGTACGGTTTCCAGACCCGAGCGCTGAAATATCTGCCTGTAAGCGCCGCGCATCTTCTGATAGGTCTCATCGAGGCTGGCCGCATCGGCATGAAACGAATAGGCGTCTTTCATGATAAATTCGCGGGAGCGAATCACACCAAATCGCGGTCGAATCTCATCGCGAAACTTTGTATGGATCTGATACACATTTACTGGAAGATCGCGATAAGAACGCAAAATCTGCGACATTAGATCGGTGAACGATTCTTCATGGGTGGGCCCCAGAACATTCCATACATCGTGGCGATCTTTGAGCCGAAACATCTCTTTGCCCATGGTATTCCAGCGTCCCGATTTTTCCCAGAGCTCGGCAGGAATGAGCACAGGAAGCTGGAACTCCATAGCGCCGGTGCGATTCATTTCTTCGCGAACGATGGCTTCGATCTTTCGGATCACCCGTAGCCCCATAGGAAGGATATGGTACAATCCGGCGCCGACCTTGCGCACAAGACCGGAGCGAAGCATCAATCGGTGGGAAGCTACCTGTGCATCCTGGGGATCTTCCCGGAGCGTAGCGATTAGAAACTGGGAGGCCTTCATCTGGAGCGAGATTTACTCGCTCGCATCAGAAGACAATCAGAATGTAAGCAGGTAGAGTACATCCTTATACATTATGAAAAGTCCCAGACTGACCAGCACGACGAATCCGAATCGATAGAGTCCTTCGAGAACATTTCTGGACAATGGTTTTCCTGCGATGGCTTCCAGAAGAAAAAATACGATGTGGCCGCCATCGACTACTGGAAACGGAAGCAAATTGATGACCATGAGGGCGATGGAGATGGCCGCCATCAGATGAAAATACTCGGCTATGCTGGAGCGAGCGATAATGCCCGCCACAGCAAACATCCGCACAGGTCCGGCCGCATTATCGATGAATGATACGCGACCCGCAAATATCTGCGAAAAGAAAGCAGGATACACTAGTATTGACTGCACCGATCGATCCACACCACGGGAAAGGCCTTCCAGAAAGCCAGGCATGGGACCCTTGTCGGGATCGATTACCTGAGCAGGTCGAAATCCCATAAGACCGATGCGTTCCGCATGTACCGTAGCCCGATATGGATGACCGGCCACGGAAAACTCGGCCGTTTTCGGATCTCCGTAGCGGCCGTAGAGATTTTCATAAGACATGGAAGGACCATCTTCGAACTTTAGATCTCCCAGAAGCTTCTGATGCTCGGCGATATGCGATGCAAGCTGTTGATCGGGCACAGGAAGGTTGTATTTCAGATCCACCAGATTTCGTAGATTGATGCGATATTCACCCTGCACGGGCACGTTCACCGTTACATCTTCCGTAAACCAGGGCGCAATCCAGGAGGCCGTCTCTCGACGCACTTTCACTTTGACAGTCTGGCCAGCATGCTCACCGAGCAGCTTTTGCAGATCCAGCACGGACCGCGGAGTAATGCCTTCCACGGAAAGAAGCACATCCCCCTCCTCAAGATACGGCAGCGCTTTCAGGTTCTCCGGAGGCTCATCGGCGCCGAAAATTTGATAGAATCGAAAACTCCAGAGCGCCTGGAATGGATAATCCACTCGCAAGAGTCGCTCGCCGGGCACGCGCAGACCGGTAAAGGAGCGGCCAGCTTCGTCTACTTCGGGGATTACTTTGAAGGTTTGTTCCTGTCCGTCGCGAAGAACTTTAAAATGTAGCGGTTTTCCGCCGGACAGCATGACATTGTTTTGTATATCGTAGAAATTCTCCACCGGTTGATCGTCGATGGAAAGCACTCTGTCGCCGCTGCGCAAACCGCCCTGGTAGGCCGGCGATTCAGGGCCCAACTCTTCCTGGATCATCACCTGGTTGGAAGGGGGAGCGGTAAATACTCCGAGCGCCAGAAAGATAAGTACTCCAAGAATCAAATTGAAGAGAGGTCCGCCCAGAACCGGGATGATGCGCTTTAGCGGCGATACTGCGAAGAATCCGCCGGGGACATTTCGGCCATCTTCAAAATCATCGCCATAGAACTTTACATAGCCTCCCAGCGGGATGGCCGTAATCTGCCAGGTAGTGTCGCCGATCTTCTTTTTCCAGATGCCGCGGCCATAGCCCACGGAAAAGATCTCTGCCTTTACGCCCACGGCGCGACCCATGAGCAAGTGACCCAGCTCATGGATAATAATACATACTCCGAGCATGAAAATGCCCGCTACAATAGTTAGAATCATTTCTTACTCCGCGACTGCGCTGCCAGAAAATCGCTCAATGCCATTCTGGTTTGTTCATCGGCCTGGATCAGTTCTTCGAGATCATTGGTGTTTTGGATTTCGGTGTCCAGCGCCCTTTCAATTAAGTCCGGTATCTCGCAAAAGGCGATCAGGTCTTTTAAAAAGGCATCCACCGCCACTTCGTTGGCCGCATTCAGAATAGCAGGCGCCGTTCCTCCGGCCGCCATGGCCTGTCGGCAAAGCCTGAATCCTGGAAATCGCTCCTCGTCCACCTTTTCGAACTCCAGGGCAGGCCAAAATTCGGGATCGGTGGCCTCCGGGTGCGCCACCGGCACGGGATCGGGATAATGCAGTGTATGGGCTACGGGAAATATCATGTCCG
>JAGRNC010000287.1 GCA_020440935.1 Leptospiraceae bacterium
CTAACAAATTTGAACTTAATGCCGGCCAGAAAGCCTTTCGTATCATAAAGATTGGAACCCAGGGACTGGAACACTACATAGCCCGGATCCAGAGTATGCACTCGTATATGCTCCAGATGATTCTTTATGATTCCCAGTGAATCCAGGATTTTCTCCTGGGGTATTTCTGCCGGAAGAAATTCGAACCGGGTCTCCCCTTTCTCAAAAACAAACTTTGGAAGTTCCAGATCGGTCCGTCCCGACTGTCGCGCATAGCGCTCCACTTCCGATTCTATACGATTACGTGCGTCTGCGTACTGTAGGTCGCCTGGACGGGCCTCCTGAGTCATGGGCTGTAGCATCCATTTTTCGGTTTTCCGGTCAAATTCTATTTGGCCCGACCCGAACCCATGGCAGATTGTGCTGACCTATGAAATTGTCCTCCGACAAAGGCCCGGAAAAGTGGAAACCCGAGCTTGCAGATCCTCGTCCGGCAAGACTGTACATTGCATGCGCCTATGATGACTCCAGAGAACTGGACGAAATGCGAAGGCGGATCAAATCGGAATTCGGAACCATTGACTTTGAAGCGGAAACCGACCTTACGGATCCTGTACCGTCGCTTTATTCGCATAACGATCGCGAGCGAATGCATATTGTAAGCCCGGGTCGCCCGGTAGGACGCGAAGAATTGGTGGATGTAAGAAAGCGTTGCCTTGCGCTAGAATATCGTTACCAGGAATACGGAGTTCCCAAAGTGGAATTGGATCCCGGTTATATTACGGAATTTTCCGCAGTGCGTACCAGCCTGGAAGATGATTTTCATCGAGTGTATCTGTACGGCGGAGTATTCGCAGAGGCGTTTCTGTACTTTGAAGAGTTTACCTTTCGTCCGTTTTTGCACAGTCCCGAATTTTTTCGCAATACGGAAGTGCTGGCGCTGTTCAATGACCTTAGATTGATCTATACCACCCCATGATTTCCGTATTATCCAGCGGCTTCTTACCATTCAGAGAAATGTCGAAAACAGGAACCTTATTTCTTTGTGCCGGTCTGGCCATGCTCGCTGCCATCTCTGGCGCCGGGTGCACTCCCGAGCCACTGCAATCCCGGCCGGGCTACTACTGCGCGGACTACGATGCAGAGAGTGGAAATTGTACGAATGCGGGGCAGCGATTAGAAAACGGGACGGTGGTTATTGAACTGGGAGCCATCCATTCGGAAAAAGCGCATAAGAGCTGGCACGAATTTAACTACTACATCTATTTTGAGAAGCCCGTTACGGTCGGTCTATTTGTTCCCTGGAACCGTTCGGCAACTCTGGATGACCGCATGGAACTTCGTTCGGATTTAAAATGCGAATTTCAGCTCGGTAAAAAAGATGGCGTAGAGGTCTCGGGCGAACTGGAAGGAAAGCGGCTTGAAGAAAAAGGGGTGTGGTGCTTCGACTACCTTGGCACTCTAATGGCCCATTTGCAGAAAAAAGAGGGCACCATAGAGGCAAGTCCGTCGGAAGATTATTTTCCCGTGCAGTTGACCCTCATTCTAGAGAGTTCTAAAAAACATTTGCGGAGAGAGGACACCAGAAACATCCTCGTACACTGGAAGTAGGCGTATAACATGTTGCCAGAGAATGCATTTGAAGTAACGATTTCAGACGTTTCCATTACAAACGTGGGCTTTGCCATTTTTCTCAAGCCCACCGGCGATGAGTCAGCCCGGGTGGTGCCCATATTCATTGGCCCTCTAGAGACCTACTCCATTTCCAGCGCCCTCGATGGCGTAACACCGCCGCGTCCCAATACGCACGATCTAATGATTCAAATGGTTCGAGAGCTTGAATCGAAGATCCTCCATGTCGTCATCAACGATATCATCGGAAATGTATTCTACGCTCGTATTGTAATACAATCAGAGGATGGCATTGTGGAATTGGATGCCAGGCCTTCGGACTCCGTGGCGCTTGCCATTCGTGCCCGTTGTCCCATCTATATGAACGAAAAGGTCTACAAAGAGGCAGCCGTTTCCATTGGAGACGAAGGCAAGGCCGAAGCCAGCGAAGAAAGCCTGGTAGAGCCCGAGGATACCGAAGAGGAACCGGTATCTGAACTGGACCGCCTGAAGAGCCAACTCCAGAAAGCGGTGGAAGCGGAGAACTTCGAGGAAGCCGCGCGAATCCGAGATCAGATCCGCTCCATTTCCAGCGAAAATTAGTCTTTCTTTTTGCTTCGCGATGGACGTTGCATCCGGCTTTTCCAGGGGATGTCTGGCTGATCGCTCCATCGGTTGCACAATCGGCCAACTACAAATAAATAATCGCTCAGTCGGTTAATCCATACCATGCCCACATGTTGCAAGAATTCTGATTCTTCGGCGTCCCGGTTGGCATTGGCGGCTACCAGCATTCGTTCCAATCGTCTACAAACAGTCCGACATACATGAAACTGAGCGGAGGCGGGCACTCCGCCAGGCAGAATGAATTGCTTCATCTCTTCTAACTCTTCATTCCATTCGTCTATCCAATGTTCGATGGAGTCCACGTCCGCCGGCAGGATGGATCCTTCTTCGGTAGGAAAACCGGCAAGCTCGGCGCCCATTTCAAATAGCAGGCTCTGTATTGCATGAATCTGCTCGACCAGAGCATCTGTTCTGGCGCTGTCATGGGACCGTCCGTCCTGATCCTGCCAGAGCGATAAGGCCAGTCCAATGCAGGAATTCAACTCATCGGACGTTCCGTACAGATCTACTCGCACATGATCCTTCGATACGCGTTTTCCGTTGGCCAGGCCTGTTTGTCCCTCATCGCCGGTCTTTGTGTAAATCTTCAATTTTAGTTCTCCTTGCCTTACTAACGTTAGCCATTGGGCCCGATCCGGGCGCCGGTAGTTTTCCTAAGAGTTCAGTGTCTTGTCGGCTTCCAGGTTCCTCCGGGCCAGGCTGCGAATGGCTTCTTCGGCCGCTGCCAGCAAGCGTTCCACAGTCCACCGGGCATCCAGAGCTGTGGCATTGCCTCTATTTTGCATAATAGCCGAATAGTTTTGTGCAATCCTATTTAATCGATCTTGGGTTTCAAAGAATTCATGCCCCTCGGAGCGTGCAGCGATGCGTTCCAGCGCATCTTTCGGTTGAATATCTAGAAAAAGAATTAGATCGGGAGTCGGAAACATGGATTGCCGATGCAGGATTTTTCTCGCCGTCTCGGGATCTCTGGCCTGGTAGGCGGCCGTACTATAGATATAGCGATCCTGGATCACAATCTCTCCATTTCGCAGCGCCGGAAGAATATTGGTTTCGACGTTGGATTGGCGATCGTCCAGAAATAGTCTCAGCCAGCCTTCCTCTGTATCGGGAGGCGACATTTCGCCGGAAAGACAGGCACGAATCCGGCGGCCAGTGGGCAGATCCGTGGGCTCCCGCAGGAATCTTACATTGTCCGTGCCCAATCGCTTTGAGGTTTTTAAGCCATTCCAGAGGGTAGTTTTGCCCGATCCATCCATCCCTTCCAGGACCACAAATAGCCCCGGAAAGCCCTCCCGGCCCGAGTCTTCTTTTTTAATAACGGCCATCGGTTTCCACTTTACCGCAGGCCGCGCTTCTGTAAACTCTCCTCCCATGGAAAAAAGGGCTCTGGAGCAGCTCTGGGATCAGAACCAAAACACCGGGAAAAAGAGAAAACTGGCGGTTACCGTATACGAGATTCTCTTTGCGCTGGTTGCGTTTTCGAACCTATGCCTGGTCGTATTTGATGCATCCTACCTCTGGAAGATACCCTATGTACGCATGACCTTTCGTGATGTGTACCTGGACCACGCACCGAAACTCGTAGAAAAGTACGATGACTACAAAGGCATCGAACCTCATCGATTTACTGTTGGTTACAACGATGAAGTGGCGAAATTAAAGGGCGCTCTGGCCACCCTTTCGCAGGAGCCAAACAATTTGGCGGCCCGTCAAACTTCCATTCAGTCAAGGCAGGCCCTGGTAGAGATGTCGGAAGACATGATCAATCGTCGGGGAGTGGACAGCCACTTCTACCTGGCCGAAAAGGACGGAGTTCTGGAGCGCATCAAGAATAAGATGCGCGAACAATATCCAAACGACGACGACTCCGCCAAAGATGCATTCCGCGAATTCTTCAGTCAGGAGAATCTAACGCCGGAGAACTATAAAGATAAGTTCCAGTTCTTTGACACCGAAGTAATGCATCTGATG
>JAGRNC010000288.1 GCA_020440935.1 Leptospiraceae bacterium
CTCGGCGAATGGTTGGCATCTCCCTTTTCAGGGAAATGGATTCAATATTTCCATCATAGAGAATCGCGCGCGTATTCAAGCCTGGCTTTTCCTGTTCATGTATTTGCTTCGCAACTTTGTGGGCAGCTTTTCTATGCTGTAGCGTAGCATTGTTCGGGGCATCGTGGCAGCGTATTGATCGAGGAATGCATAGAGCAAGGTAGCATCCTTCTGCCCCACCTCGCGAAGGGTCCAGCCGCAGGCTTTGTGCATCAAATCGTGCGGATGACCCAGGAATTTTTCGCTAAGCTGCAGCGCGGTCTGGCAATGGCCGTGCTTTATCAAATAGAGGTTCGTTATTACCGATGCACGTTGCGACCAGAGGTCTTTCTTTTTCGAAAGACGGAGGAGAAGCGATGGATCCCGTAGAGCGGCCGGACCCAGGATGGGACCGCAGGATAGATCCACCAGATCCCAGTTGTTCACAAATTCCATGTTGGAAAGGTACAGACGTCGAATTTTACGAGCATCCGGGGAATCCACCGAAAGTTTCTTCATGCGCTGCACCAGGATGGCCAGCGCGAGGAATCGGCATTCATGATAGGCATCGTGCAGGAGCGTTTCGACGTCGGAAAGCTCGAGATCGGCATGCTTTCGTGCGACAGAGCGAATATCGGGTACCACCACTCCCAGAAATCGGTCCCCCTCGCCGTAGCCCCCGGGATAGGCCCTGAAATACCCGGGAAAGAAGGCTGCTTTATCCGGACGGGCCTTCCGCTTTAGCTCGGCTTTCAATAGATCTACAGTTTTTTCCATTGTCCTTTTCGTCTTATGGAAGGTATCCTGGAGAGTTGGATGGTTCGCAAGCATTACCAGTTAATATTGTGGAACGCCCTGGTGGCGACCGCCTACGCATTGTCCGGTTACTGGGCTCTGCAGCTTGCCTATGTTAACTCAAATGTAACGCTACTCTGGCCGCCCACCGGAATTGCTGCCGCTGCGCTCTTCTTGCTGGGTTCGAGGTCTGCTCCGGGAATACTCCTCGGAGCAATCGGGGCAAACTTGCTGAATGGACTGGCACCGTTGCTGGCGGTGACTGTCGGCGTAGGTAACACAGCTGGCATGTTGGTTGGCTACTGGATGCTGCGCGCTGCCTATCGGGGACCGCTGGAATTCTCCGATTCCAAGTTCACTGTTTACTATGTTCTGTATCCTGCCCTGTTGGGGGGACTGCTCACTGCACTCTGGGGTACTGCAACCCTGGCTCTGGCCGGCAAAGTCGTGATTTCGAAGTTTGTGGAAGTGGCCCTTATCTGGTGGATAGGCGATGCCATGGGAGTCTTGCTTCTAGGCCCATTCTTGATCTCGCTCAAGACCCTACGCTGGCGATGGGAACCGGCCAGGTTACTCGAATTTCTTGCGCTTTTATCGCTGGCAAGCGCTGCCTGCTACTTTATCTTTCTTGGCGAATTGGGGTTTGCTTCGCACTATCCGTTAATCTATCTGGTTTTTCCATTCCTGGTCTGGGCCGCCGGACGATTTGGTCCACCCGGCGGAACATTGCTCATCGTTCTGATTAGTGGCTTTAGCACCCTAAGCACTGCCCGCGGTCTGGGTCCGTTTTCGCGGGAATCTGTGCATGAGAGCATACTCTTTTTGCATACGTATCTTTCGCTCTTTGCCGTGACTACGTTGCTCCTTGGCGCTGTTCTTGATGAGAAGCGACGCTACCTGGAGAAACTAACATCGGCTCATTACCGTGCAGAGGAATCAAACCGAATCAAAGGCGAATTCCTGGCGAACATGAGCCACGAAATTCGCACTCCGGTAAGCGTAATCATGGGCTACATTGAGTTCTTGAAGGGAGATCTCGATGATCAAGAGCGAGAACAGATTGTGCAAACGATTCGTCGAAATGGCGAGCATCTGCTGGATCTAATTGGCGACATTCTGGATCTTTCTAGAATCGAGGCAGGTCGTTTACCGCTTTCCCGGCAATGGTTTCATCTGGAGGACTTTGTTCGTGAGATTGTTCGATCTTTCGATCTGAAAGCCCGCGACAAGGGGCTTTCGTTTTACGTACGGGTCAATGCGGAAGTGGGCTCGCTCTACGGCGATTCCTTGCGAATCCGCCAGGTACTTTCGAATTTACTGTCCAATGCTATTAAATTTACCGAACATGGCTCCATTCTCTTGCTGGTGGATGCCCAGAAAAAAGAGGGAGTAACCGAGCTACTGTTTCGTGTTAGCGATTCCGGGTCGGGCATCGAATCAGACCAGCTGGAAAAGATTTTCAATCCATTCTATCAATCCGAAGCATCTCTCTCCCGAAGGTTTGGCGGTACCGGTCTTGGCCTTGCAGTCTGCCGCAGATTGGCGGATTTGATGGGAGGAACTATTGGAGTCACTTCAGAAAAGGGGCAGGGCAGTAGCTTTGTCCTGACTCTACCTCTGAACGACGACGAAGTGCGCGCGCGAATATCTCCGCAATCGCCCCTGGAGATTTCGCACGAAAACTGGCCGGAAGGCAACGAAGGACTTGTGGATGATTCCCTGGAGCCGGCCGAGGTCCTGGTTGTGGAAGATACAGCCGATCTTCAAAAGCTGATCGGCCGACAACTGGAAAGTCTGGGCGTGCACGTCTCGTATGCCGGAAACGGGCAGGAAGCGATGAGTCGCATTCATGAACGAGGAAAAACACTCGGAGCATCGCGTCCTTATTATGATGTAATTTTGATGGATATTCAGATGCCCATTATGGACGGCTATGAGGCGACGCGAAAGCTTCGAAGTATGGGATACTCGGGGCGGATCGTCGCGCTGACGGCCCATGCCATGGAAGGCGAAAGAGAACGCTGCTTGAAGGCGGGAATGGATGCGTATCTCAGCAAACCAGTGAATCGTGCCCTTCTGGAAAAGGTTCTATTTCGATCCGAAGAGTAAATCGGTCGGTTGGGGGGCGCGTAGAATGGGAAGTCCGGCAGAACGGCATTGACAACAAAGTCCACGAATCCCGCCATGATTTTGTCCCACGAAGTCTTCCATGGACCAACCAAATTCAAATAGTCGACCGTTACACGGTATTGTCCCGGCTTTTCGTGATCATCGAATCGAACGAGATTTTTTGCGCGCCGATGGTCGCCGAACCCGGCGTTTTATTCGTTTGCTTGCCGGGCTGGCGCTGATCATGTCGGTGCTTACCTGGCAGGGATCGCTGGAGCCGCTGGCGCACCGCCCTACGGCCCTGCTCATATCTACGCTCATCCGGGGTACCGTGGCCATACTATGCATCCTTTTGATCTGGCTGGCCCGGCGTGATACTTCCATATTTCATATTTATCTGCTCAGTTCGGCCCTGTTTGTTTGCTGCATTTTGATTATCGCAATGCGGATGTCGGCCATGGATCAGGCCCGTTCTGGACTGTACTGGGAAATCGTGCATGTAAGCCGTGACGGCTTGTTCGCATGGCTAATTGTGAGCGCGGCCGTTTTGTTGTTTGTGCCTGGAAATTATCTATTCAACTTCTTTGTAGCCACGGCCGGATTTGTCTTTTTCTACGTTATGATGATTTATTCCGGGGCCGAACATCCCACACAGGCTCTGTATGTTTACGGCACGACCTACCTGATTATAATCGCCATGAGCGGCCACTTTCAGAGGCTGCAGCGCAAGCACTATCAGCTGGTGCTTGAGCTCCAGGATGCCAACGGCCGGCTGGAACACCTGGCTTCCACGGACTCTCTTACCGGCATTTTGAACCGTCGAAGCTTCGTGGACGCGCTGGAGCGGGAATACCGTCGATGCAAACGACATCGCGAAGATCTGGCGCTGGTACTGTTTGATCTAGACCTATTTAAAGAAATCAACGACACTCGTGGCCATCCCGCCGGCGATGCCGTGCTCCGAGCCATGTGCAATGCCGTGCTCGAGCAGATTCGAAAAGAGGATTACTTTGCTCGGTTGGGAGGCGAAGAGTTTGCCCTGCTTCTGCCCGAGACCGATCCACCCCATGCGAATCAGTTTTCCGAACGAATCCGTCAAACCATTGAAAATCTGCGCGTGGCCTTTGGGGCCTCCCAGATTGCAATTACGGCCAGTTTCGGAGTCACATACCTGCATGCCCAGGACGATGATGAAGACTCCATTCTAATCCGCGCCGACCGGGCCCTCTATCTAGCGAAAGAAAGAGGCCGCAACCGTGTGGTAGTTG